>SKJH01000062.1 GCA_007116005.1 Bacilli bacterium
GATTATCCTGGTGGTGGTGTTAACTGGTTTGCAGCAAGTGATGAAGTAATTGCATATTATTTAGATCCAAGAAATTTTTTAAATGAGAGAAGAATATTTATGTTTGAAACTCAGTCTTTTAATTCTGAGTATCACACATTAGAAGGGGTTAGTAGAATGCTAGAACCTACTTTTATGAGTGGATCACCAAACAGGGAACAAGACGATATAGATAGAGGAATCACTTATGCTGAAATATTTATGGAGGCTGCACACACACATAACATAAATCCTTATTTTTTAGCAGCTAGAGTTATTCAAGAAGTGGGTGTAAATAGAACAACAATAGTATCAGGTACAGTTGAAGGGTTTGAAGGATATTATAATTTTTACAATATTAACGCTACTGGTCCTGAGCATTTAATAATTACAAACGGACTCACCAGAGCAGTAAATGAAGGATGGAATTCAGAATACAATGCAATTATTGGTGGCGCTAGGTTTATTGCTAATAGTTATATAGCGGGGGGACAAGACACACATTATACTCAAAAATTTAATGTGGTAAGGCCAAATTATTTTACTCACCAATACATGCAAAACATTGAGGCGCCTTTCCATGAATCAAGTAGAGTTTATAATAATTACAGAAACAATAATTTATTAGATAAAAGTTTTGTGTTTAAAATACCTGTTTTTAACAATATGCCAACAAGAACAGAATTGCCGCCTATAGGAAATCCAAATAATTATTTAAGTGGTATATTAATTAACGGAGAACAAATTTTAGGATTTAATCCTGATAAAACTGAATATACAATAAATGTGCCTGTAAATACAACTTCAGTTATACTTGGCGCAACATCAATTGTCTCAACTGCATCAATAAGTGGTAGAGGTACTTTAGAGTTAGAAGATGAGGTAACTATAAAAAACATTGTAGTTACAGCAGAAAATCAAATAAAAAGAACCTATAAACTTAATATTATGAAAACTGGGGATAAAGAAATAAATATTAATTATATTATGAAAAATAGTGGAATAGAATATGATGATAAACATATAAAAGATATATCATTACAAATAAAAACAAATCAAATAATAGAAAAAATAAGAAATCAACATTCAGATGTGAGTGTTGCAATTCATGATATTAATAATAATATAAAAAATAATCAAAACATAGGAACAGGAGATAGAGTTACCATAACATTAGGAAACGAGACAAAAACGTATACTGTTATTGTTAAAGGAGATACAACTGGTAGTGGTGATGTTACCATTTTAGACTTATTAAGGGTACAAAGAATAATATTAAACACATCTAGTTTATCTGAAGTTTTTGTTAAAGCAGCGGATGTAAATGGTGATGGTAGAGTAACAATAGTAGATTTACTTCGTATACAAAAACATATTCTAGGTGAATCTTCAATAAATTAGGAGGAAGTATGAAGAAAAAAATAAAATTATTATCATTTATATTGTTAATAGTTTTAATAAATGTATTATTTATTAAAACTGTTAGTGCATCAAGTGCTAACATTTCAGTAAGAAACTCAGCAAGTACAATCATAGTTGGTAGAAGCATAACAACAACTGTGACAGTGTCTTCCAATTCCAATCTTGGTGCATGGGCTTTTGATTTGAAATATGATACCACAAGATTAAGACTAACAAATAGTAGTTTTGGTGGTACTTATATTGCTGATGTTTTTAAGTCTCCTAACCAAAAGAGCGCTACATATACTTTTACATTTACTGCTATAGCAAGTGGTAATGCTAATATAAGTGTAGCTAATTCCGAGGTGGTGGGTTTTGATGAAACCAAGATGTCTGTTGTAAACGGTAGTTCTAACGTTAGAATAATAACACAACAAGAATATGAAGCTTCTCTTAGTAGGAATAATTTTCTAAAAAATTTAAATGTAGAAGGTGTAAATTTTGTTCCTGAATTTAATAAAGAAATATTAGAATATTCCGTAACACTAGAACCAGAAACTAAAAAAATAAATATAACAGCCAGTACAGAAGATAGCAAAGCTTCAGTAAAGGGTACTGGAGAAATAAGTGTTAGTGATGGTGAAAACAAAATAAATATAGTTGTAACAGCAGAAAACGGTAGTATAAGAACGTATGTTATAAATGCTAAAGTTGAAGAACTAGATCCTATAAATGTAGATATAAATGGCAATAGATATACAATAGTGAGGCAAGCAGAGTTTGTAAAATGCCCTTCAATATTTATTGAAAAAGAAGTCTTAATAAATGATGAAGCGGTTCCGGGTTGCTATAACGAAATAACAGACACTAACTTAATCGCATTAAAAGATGAAGAAGGAACTATAAACACGTATATATATGAAGATGAAAAATACATACTATATAAAGAATTGACTTTTGGTAGAATTATATTGCTTCAAAAAGATTTTAATTTTACAAAGTCTTCAATGCCAAAAGGATATAGAGAAAGAGAACTTAAGATTGGCGATACAAGCACAATTGTTTATCAAAATATTAACAATAAAAACTATTCTCTTATTTATGGATTAAATATACAAACAGGTGAGGAAAATCTTTATTTACATGATGCATCAGAAAATACATTACAAAGGTATTTCTATGAAGAAATAGAGGAAGTTCAGGAAAAAGCAAATAAATATTTACTATATATCGTAATAATAGGTTGTATATCATTTATATTCTTGATACTTTGTATATTTATGTTTATTAAGCTTAACAAAATAAAAAAGAGATTAAAACGAATTTAATAAAAAAATTGCATTTAACTCTTTAAGTAATCCGATTATATAAATAGAAAAAGTAAACACACAATTTGTTAAAACAGAAAATTTAATTGTCATTAAAACATTTATAGATCTTTTATAAATGTTTTTTTAATAACATAATATTTAATATCACTTCATCTGGTTCAATATAATAGTTGCTTATATAATTTAAAGTAAACTCTTCGCATAAAAACAACATAGCTTTAAAGTAACAATAGTTGTTTAATTTTTTTGCAAGTTGAATTAATATGAGAAAAAAGTCATATCATAATCATACTGTGTTAAATTATTAAATGAAGTTTTTTTGGTAAGATATATCGTATAAACTTGTTATTTTTTCTGTTTGTGGTTTTTGCCAGAAAGTAGAAGTGTGAAGTCTGTCAGTAATAATATTTTCATTATGAAATAATTGTTTAATAATAGAAATATATGGAGTGTGTGTTAACGATAATATAAGCATAAAATTAGATTTACTCCATAAAAGAGTAAGAAGACACTTTTCGCCTTTTTTTTCCTTATACTGTATCCATTTTAACAATATTATAATCAGGATGCTTAATAACATATATACATAATAGTTTTTCTTTTGTTATTTCTTTTAAAGAAAAAGAATGTAAAATAAAAACATTATTGGTGTATGTATTTAAAAATAAATGGTAAGATATTTAATATAGGAGGTTAATATGGATTTTAAAGATAAAGTAGTAATAATAACTGGTGCTGCTGGTGGGATTGGAAAAGCGACCGCAAAATTGTTTGCTAATGAAGGTGCAAAGTTAACTTTAGTTGATTTAAACAAAGAAGGATTAGAGGAAGTTGTATCTGAATTAAATTTGAGTGATGAAGATTATATTATAAAGGAAACTGATGTTTCAAAAGAAGAACAAGTAAAGGAATATGTTGATTTAACATTAAATAAATTTGGAAGAATAGATGCATTTGTTAACAATGCTGGTATTGAAGGTAAAGTTATGCCAATTGTGGAAACAAGTGATGCGCTTTTAGATTTAGTATTAGGAGTTAATGTTAAAGGTGTATATTTTGGATTAAAGCATATAATGCCTGTTATGATGGAACAAAAATCAGGAAATATTGTAAATGTAGCTTCTGTAGCAGGTTTTATAGGCTCTCCAGGTATGGCGCCTTATATTGCATCTAAACACGCTGTTTTAGGAATTAATAAATGTGCAGCTTTAGAATCTGCATCATTTGGTATTAGGGTTAATGCAGTTTGTCCAGGACCAGTTGATAATCGTATGATGGAATCAATCCAAGAATCTGCAGCTCCAGGCCATGGAGATGAGGTTCGTAAACAATTTGAAAGAGACATACCAATAGGAAGATACTCAACAAATGAAGAGGTTGCTAATTTAATTTATTATATGTCTAGTGATAAATCAAGTGGTATTACAGGTACTGCTTATAGAATAGATGGCGGAATGGCTGCTAAATAATTAGATACTAACTTAAAGTTAGTATTTTTTATTTCTATTTTTAATATAAATGTATTAAAAGGAGATAAAAAAATGAAAGCTAATTTTTTGTTGTATATATTTATTTTTTTAGTTATAATTTCTACAATTTTGTTTTTTGAAGGTATATTAAATAGACATAATAAAAAACTTTTGAAAGTATTTCCAACTGATGTTGAAACAAAAGCAATATATAATGGGTATGCAGAATATGGTCATACAATTATATTTAGTAAGACTGAAGGATTAAAAAACAAATCAAAGTTATTTAAATATTATGTAGATGGAGTAGTTCACGATGCAAAAGGAGATAGTTATAATAGAAAATTTAATATTAAATATGTTATAGATAAAAATTCTATAAAAGAGATAGTTGTTAATAATGATGAATTTAGAGAAAAAGGTGTTAACAATAAATTGAATTCTATAATACCTAATCAAATTATATTAAAATTGCCACTGAAAGTAGGAAACTCATGGGAACAAAAGTTTACCTATAATAACAAAGAATATGTAGCAAATACTGTTATCACTTTTGCTAATAGAAGTAATAAAAACAAGAAATTATATAAAACAAGAACTGTGGTAGATAAAATAGAGGGTTTTTTTAATGATAGATATATTGAAGAAAGGCTGTATGAAGAAAATAGAGGGTTAATTAGTTTTACAAATTCTATGCCGTTATTTGATATAGATATCGATAGAGAACTAGAAGAGGAGGATTATATGTTTGGATACTATCAAACATATATTATTTATCCAAATTAACAAACAATAATATTATTGTTTGTTTTCAAAATAATTTTTTGCAGCTTCATACCCTTGTTTGTATAAGAAATTGTAAGTTTCATCGTTTTGTTTAATATCAAAGTTTGTTGGTGATACGCCTTTAGTATCGATTTCAATAGTTCTTTTTTTATCAAAATATCTAGTGTTATAAATATCATTTTGAACACTATTGGCAGTAATGGCTAAGTTAGTAAGATATTGTAATATATTATCTGTTTTTCTATAGCATACAGTTCTTGATTTGAATTTCAAACCTAATGTCTCAAAATTTGGAGTATAGGTTAGATTGTTGTCGTAATCAATATCATCAAAAATGTTTATAGGGTAATTTTTTGTTACGCCTCCATCGCTAAATACTTTTTTTGAGCCTTCTTCTTCAATTATAACTGCTTCAAATAAAAGAGGGATAGAAATAGATATTCTAACAGCTTCTGCAACTTCCATATCTGGTGTGGTTTCATAAGAAAAAATAGTTTGAGTAGTATTGGTTATATCAGACCCTATTATATATAAATCTAAAAAAGGTTTTTTATTCTTGTGTATTTCTGTATTTTTAAAGTCCGCAAAAGTATATGGTGGTTGTTTTAGATTTTGATCAAATTGTTCTGCTATTAAGTCTTTTATCCATATATAAAAATACTTGCTTGAAAGCAAACCATAATTATTTAAAAGTCTCCATAAACATTTGAGTTTATTTGTTTTTTTCTTATTATCGTTACCAAATATAACTTTCTTAAAATTTATTGTATTGGTTACTCTTTTTATTTCTTCAAAATCCACATTGAAAGATAGTACACATGAAGTAATTGCGCCCATTGAAGTGCCCGCAACACGTTTTATATTTTTTATTATTCCTTTTTCATATAAATATTCTAATGCCCCAACATAGCCAACTCCAAGCATTCCGCCGCCTTCAAACACTAAATTTGTAATTTTATTATCCACTTAATTTACCTCGCTTTTAATAAAAATATATTCGTATATTACTAATACAATGATTTTAAATTTGTTATGGTAATAAATTGATGTATAATATAAATATATTGAGGAGAATGTTTATGTTAAAAGGGAATGTGGAATTTATAGTAAAAGAAGACGGATATTTACAATCTTTCTTATTATCAAATATAACTAATAAATCAAAAAATAATATTAAGTCTTTATTAGCAAGAGGCAATATATCGGTTGATGGAAGTGTAGTTACAAAATATAATTATCCTTTAAAAAAGGGACAAAAAATTATAATAAATAATTTTAAAGGAACTAATAAGGATTCTAGATTAAATATTTTATATGAAGATAAGGAAATAATAGTTATTAATAAACAACCGGGATTGTTATCTATTTCTACAGATAAAGAAACTAACAATACAGCGTATCATTTTGTTAGAGAGTATGTAAAGAGTAAAAACAATAAAAACAAGGTTTTTATTGTTCATAGATTAGATCAACATACTTCTGGAATTTTAATGTTTGCAAAAAATGAAAAATTCAAACATTTAATTCAAAATAACTGGGATGAAATTACATTAAATAGAGGGTATATTGCAATTGTAGAGGGATATCTGAAAGAAGATAAAGGAACAATAGAATCTTGGCTTAAACAAACAAATAGTTTGATGGTTTATTCTAGCAATAAAAAAGGCGATGGAAAACATGCAATTACTCATTATAAAAAAATAAAATCTAACAATAAGTATACATTATTAGATATTAAAATAGATACAGGTAGGAAAAATCAGATAAGAGTACATATGAAAGATATAGGACATAGTATTGTTGGTGATAAAAAGTATGGATCTAAAATTAATCCAATTAAACGTTTAGGATTACATGCTAATCTGTTAGAAATAAACCATCCTATAACAAAAAAAATAATGAGATTTGAAGCTCCAATACCAGAGGTTTTTGTAAAATTGTTTTCTATTGACAAATAATAATTCAAATGTTAGTATGCGTATGTAGGATGTAGGGTGATCGGATGAACGTTAAAAATGTAAAATATAAAAATCAAGGTATACACGCTATAGCGGCAATATTTACTATTGAAAACGGGGAAATAAGTGTTCTTCTTATTAAAAGAAAAAGAGAACCATTTAAAGGGAAATGGATATTAACTGGCGGTGCTGTATATAATGATGAAAATGTAGATAAAGGTTTAAAAAGAGAAATAAAAGAAAAGACTGGATTAACTGATTTATATTTTGAACAATTTGGTGTTTTTAGTGAACCAAAACGTTCTCCTATGTTGAGAATGATAGCAATAACATATGTAGCATTGGTGGATATTAAAAATGCTAATATTATAAAAGAAACATCAAACACATTAAATGCTGAATGGTTCAATATTAACGATATACCTAAACTTGGATATGATCATGAGGAAATACTAGATAAAGCGTTAGAATATTTAAAAAAGATAATATTAAAATCTGATATTGTTAAAGTGTTATTGCCTAAACATTTTACTATGCCAGAGTTGCAAAAAATTTATGAGATGCTTCTAAACAAAAAAATAGATAGAAGAAATTTTAGAAAAAAGTTATTGAATTTAGGATTAATAGAGGAAACTAATTACGAAAATTTAGGTAGAGTTGGAAAACCGCCAAAATTTTATAAATTTAAAGATGTAATAACTGAAAAAAACATCTTATAATAAAAAAACTATATTGCTATATAGTTTCTTTATTTCTTATTAAAAAATAAGTTAATAATGCTCCTAAAGCAACCCCGCCGGTACCATAAATCAGATTTTCAACAAAGTTGCTTTCGTCTTCATCATCAATTATTTCATCATCAAAATAATCGTTATCATTGTTGTAATCGGTGTCATTGTCGTTGTTGAAATCATCGTTATTGTTGTAATCGGTGTCATCGTCGTTGTTGAAATCATCGTTATTGTTGTAATCGGTGTCATCGTCGTTGTTGAAATCATCGTTATTGTTGTAATCGTTATTATTGTCATTGATGCCAGGATCTAGATCATCTACATCATCTGCAAATACGTTTTGTATATTAAATGTTAAAGCAACAAATATGGTAATTGATACCAAGCAAATAAAAATCTTTTTTATAATTATCCCTCCTTCATTTTATATTATTAACAACATTATTAAATTTAATGTAAAAATTACCAAAAAAAAATGAATAATTAAATATAGGTTTTACATAATAATAATGGGTGATTATATTGAAAAAGAAACAAACAATAAAATGTGATGTATCTCATTGTGATTTTTATAGTGATAAACATTTATGTACACTAGATTCAATTAAGGTTGGTAATTGTGATTGCGGACCTAAAGGTGATAGTGAAAACACTTTATGTGAGAGCTATAGACATGAAAAAGACAGATAATGTCTTTTTTATATATAAAAAAATATAGCATAATATCATTAAATTTATATGTTTTATGTCGAATAATAAGTGTTTTAAAGTTTTTCTTTAAAAAAAGTAATTTTATTATTGATTTTTTCATAAATATAATGTAAAATGAAGAAGTCATCGATTTTTAGGTATTAAATGGGCTTGTAGCTCAGTTGGTTAGAGCGCACGCCTGATAAGCGTGAGGTCGATGGTTCAAGTCCATTCAGGCCCACCATTTATATGCCTCAATAGCTCAGCTGGTTAGAGCACTTGACTGTTAATCAAGGGGTCCTAGGTTCGAGTCCTAGTTGAGGCGCCAGTTTTGGCCCGTTGGTGAAGTGGCTTAACACACCGCCCTTTCACGGCGGCATTCATGGGTTCAAATCCCATACGGGTCACCAATTTTTTCGAATTAACTCACATATGTTGAGTTTTTTTTTATAATAATAGTTTTTGTTGTCATAGTACTTGACCAAAAACGTATTATGTTGTAAAATTATTTTGTTGATGGAGCAGTACTCAAGAGGCTGAAGAGGCGCCCCTGCTAAGGGTGTAGACTGGGA
>SKJH01000108.1 GCA_007116005.1 Bacilli bacterium
ATGTAGTATATGGATATAAAACTGGTGCAACTCCTGATGGTAGAAAATCTGGTATTCCATTTGCACCAGGAGCAAATCCAATGCACGGTAGGGATAACTGTGGTGCATTGGCGTCTTTAAATTCTGTATCAAAAATACCATATTTAGAAGTTTGTGAAGATGGAATATCTAATACTTTCTCTGTTGTTCCAAATGCTTTAGGATCTACAATGAATGAAAGAAAAATTAATTTATCAAATATTTTAGATGGTTATTTTAAACAAGGTGGGCATCATTTAAATGTAAATGTTTTAGATAAAGAATTATTAATAGATGCAATGAATAATCCCAATAAATACCCTAATTTAACAATAAGAGTATCTGGTTATGCAGTACATTTTAATAAGTTAACTAAATCTCAACAACAAGAAGTAATAAGTAGGACCTTTCACGAATCAGTATGATTGGTAAAATAAATCAAATTGAAACAATGGGATTAGTTGATGGACCAGGTATTAGAGTTGTTATATTTATGCAAGGATGTATTTTAAGGTGTAATTATTGTCATAATCCAGAAATGTGGGATATTAATTTAGGAAAAGAAGTTACACCAGATGAGATTCTTCATACAATCTTAAAATATAAAAATTTTTTTGGTAATGAAGGTGGTGTTACCTTTTCAGGTGGAGAACCTTTAATGCAATCTGAATTTTTATTAGAATGTTTAAAACTATGTAAGAAAAACAATATTAATACTTGTATAGATACATCTGGTGTGGGAATAGTATCTTATTATGATGAAATTTTAAAATATACGGATCTAGTAATATATGATGTTAAAGCAACAGAAAAAGAAAAGTATAAAGAAATAACAAAACATTGTATGGAGGAAACTGTAAAATTTTTAAAATATTGTATGAAAAACAACACTAAATTATGGATTAGACAAGTTATAATTCCTGGAATAAATGATAATATAGAAAATATTGAAAAATTAGCAGAATTTATTAAGTGTTTAAAAAATGTTGAAAGAGTAGAATTATTGCCATATCATATATTAGGAACGAAAAAATATGAACAACTTAATATTGAATATAAATTAAAAAATATAAAATCTATGAATAATGAAAAATGTAAGGAATTAGAAAAAAAATTAATTGATTTACTTAGTTAAATAGGAGGGAATTATGGATGAAAGAATCATTACAAATAACAAAATAGAAGAAGATAATTTTGAATCTTCAATTAGACCGATTAGTATTGATGAATACATTGGACAAGCAGAAGTAAAGGAAAATTTAAAAATATTTATCAGAGCTTCTAAATTAAGGGATGAATCTTTAGACCACGTTCTTTTATATGGTCCTCCGGGGCTCGGAAAAACAACATTAGCTCATATTATTGCAAATGAGCTTGAAAAGAATATAAAAACTGCTAGTGGACCTTCGATTGAAAAAAGCGGAGATTTAGCAGCAATACTATCAACCTTAGAACCTGGTGATGTATTATTTATTGATGAAATTCACAGAATGCCAAGATATATTGAAGAAATATTATATCCTGCAATGGAAGATTTTAGTTTAGATATAATTGTTGGTAGTGATGGTAATAGTAGAAATATAAAAATTGATCTTCCTCCATTTACATTAGTAGGGGCTACTACAAGAGCAGGGGATTTATCCTCGCCTCTTAGAGATAGATTTGGAATTATATCAAAGCTAAATTATTATACGGTAGAAGAACTTGATAGAATTATTAAAAGAACTAGTAAAGTATTAGATGTTGAAATAAATGATAATGCATCTTTAGTGCTTGCAAAAAGGAGCAGAGGAACACCTAGGGTTGCAAATAGATTATTTAAAAGGGTGAGAGATTTTGCTTTAGTTATGGGCAATGGTAAGATAGATTTAGAAATAGCAAAATTATCACTTAATAGATTAAAAGTTGATGAATTAGGGTTAGATGAGACGGATAAACAATTACTAGAGTCAATAATATTTAAATTTAATGGTGGTCCTGTTGGTATAGAAGCTATAGCGGCATCAATAGGCGAAGAAATCACTACTATTGAAGATGTATATGAGCCATATTTATTACAGTTGGGATTACTTAAAAGAACCCCAAGAGGTAGAATGGTAACAGATAAAGCTTATGAACATTTAAAGATAGATAAAACAGATACACTTGTGTGAAAAAATAGGAGAAAATATGAAGACAGAAGAATTTGATTATGAATTACCAGAACATTTAATTGCACAAAGTCCAATAAAAAAACGAGATTCATCTCGTCTTTTGGTGCTAGATAAGAAAAAAGGTAATATAGAACATGATAAATTTAATAATATAATAGATTATTTAGATGAAAACGATGTATTGGTACTTAATGATACAAGAGTTTTGCCTGCTAGATTAATTGGAATGAAAGAAGATACAAATGCAGTAATTGAATTGCTACTGCTTAACGATAAAAATGATAATTGTTGGGAGTGTTTAGTAAAACCTGCAAAAAGAGTAAAGATTGGAACAATTATATCTTTTGGAAACAGATTAAAAGCTGAATGTATAAAAGAATTAGAAGATGGTATGAAGATATTTAAATTTATATATGATGGTATATTTTTGGAAGTATTAGATGAACTTGGTGAAATGCCATTACCTCCATATATAACTGAAAAATTAGTTGATAAAGATAGGTATCAAACAGTTTATGCTAATAAAATTGGTAGTGTGGCAGCGCCTACAGCAGGATTACATTTTACAGAAGAGTTATTAAAAAAAATAAAAGAAAAAGGTATAAAGGTTTGTTTTATAACATTACATGTAGGGATAGGGACCTTTAGACCTGTAAATGCCGAGAATATATATGAGCATAAAATGCATAGTGAATACTATGAGATGAGCGAATATACCGCTAAAATTCTAAATGAAACAAAAAAAAGTAATAATAAAATAATAAGTGTTGGTACAACTTCAACAAGAACGTTAGAAACTATAATGGATAAATATAATGAATTTAAAGAGTGTAATGGTTGGACTGATATATTTATATATCCAGGATATAAATATAAAGCAATTGATGGACTTATAACTAACTTTCATTTACCAAAATCAACACTAATTATGTTAGTTAGTGCTTTAGCAGGTAAAGAGAATGTTTTAAATGCATACAAAGAAGCTGTAAAACAAGAGTATAGATTTTTTTCTTTTGGAGACAGTATGCTAATAAAATAGGCTCTTTGTCAAATAGTGGAAACCTGTCAGTAATAATATTTGCATTAGGAAATAAATGTTTAATAACAGAAATATATGGAGTGTGCATATCAATAACAATATACTTGACTTTATTTTTAGCATGCCTGGAGAAATATTTAAAATACTTAAGAAGAAGATTGCTTAAACGTCTATCTTCAACGATATCGACTATTTATCCGTTATCTGCGTTACAAAAAACAAAGGACATATTACCAGTAATGTTAGTGTTAATAGCGAATGTTGAATTACAGCGATTATAAAAGAAACGTTGTTTTTTTTTAGATAAACAAGTGTCAAGGTTTGAAACGGTAGGAAACTTAATAATATAAGTTTTAAATCAGTGTTTAATAATATCTTTATCGAAAACAAAACTGCATTTATAACAATTATGAGGAGAGAAGGATAAAATCCCATGAAAGAGTAATAATCTTTTTGTAATAATTAAAAAAGTGTTAAATATAATTAATTAGAAGGTATATGGAGGGATACTTATGATTAATAAACAAAGTTTATGGTTTTTAACATTATTTAGTTTGGTTTTGGTATTAAGTGTATATTATATTACTATGCCATCTGAATTATTAGCACCTGAAAATCAAACCGAGATGGAAACAATGAAAAATATTACTGTAGAGGAAAGTGAAATATTAACTACTCACAGAATACAAAGTGATGAAAATAGAATTAGTCAAATAAAAGATTTAAGGATGGTTTTAACTAACATTGAAGATACAATAGACAAAAAAAACAATGCTTATGAACAACTTAGATTAATAGATGTTATAAAAGGAAAAGAAGAAAAATTAGAAGAAAAATTAAAAGAAAAATATAAGTTAAAAACGTTTATAAACTTAGAAAATAATCAAATAAGAGTAGTAGTAGAAAGTGATAAACATAGTAAAGAGTTAGCAAATGATATAATGAGAAGTATCCAAGAAGAATTTGAAGAAAAAATGTATATTTCAGTTAAATTTCAATACTAAGAGCTCTGCTCTTTTTTTGTTATTTATTAACATTCATATATATATATATAATACAAATAATAATAATGTAGCCTATGAAGAAAAAGGAGATGTTTTTAATGTTTTTAAAAAAAATTAAAAACATAACAATAGCTGTTTTCCTAACATTATATATTATTCCACTAACTGTTCAAGCTTATTCTGAATATCTAATACCAGGTGGAGAAAACATAGGTATACAAATTAATTCTAGAGGAATCATTGTTGTAGGCTTATATAAAGTTGATAATAAATTCCCAGGTAAAGATGCTGGCATAAAAAATGGGGATATTATAGTATCAATAAATAATAAGAAAGTATCTAATATCAGTGAAATGGTTCAAGAAATAAATACTTCAAAAAATAAAGACTATATAAATGTGGGTTATGAAAAAAATAAAAAAATACATAATACTACTTTAAAATTAGAAAAAGGAAACGATAATATTCTTAAAACTGGCTTGTATGTTAAGGATACAATTAATGGGATTGGAACACTAACATATATAGATCCCAAAACTAATATATATGGTGCGTTAGGTCATGAAATAATGGAAAAATCTACTGGGAAAAAAGTTGAAATAAAGGGTGGAAAAATATTTAAATCAACAATTACTGGTGTAATAAGAAGTGTAAGAGGACGTCCAGGTGAAAAAAATGCAACATTTTATTCTGACTATATATATGGGACTATAAATAAAAACACTCCACAAGGAATATTTGGTAAATATACTAAGGAAACACCTGATAAAAAAGTATATAAAGTAGGAGAACCAACTGATATAGAATTAGGTAATGCAACAATAATGACTGTGTTAAAAGACGAAAAAGTAGGAGAATATGACATAGAAATAATTAGAATAAACAATAATGATTCCAAAACAAAAAATATATTATTTAATATAATAGATGAAAATTTATTAGAACAAACTGGTGGGGTTGTACAAGGAATGAGTGGAAGTCCTATAATACAAAATGATATGATTATAGGGGCAGTTACACACGTTATAGTTGAAAACACTACACGTGGTTATGGAATTTTTATAACAAATATGTTGGAAATGGCTGAAAACTAAAAAAGAGAAGGGAAACCTTCTCTTAATTTGATTAGTAAACTACCATAGTAATGGTGCTATTATGGTAGCAATAAGTCCACCAATCATACCAATTAAAGCTAGCCAAGCAAATATCTTAGTAATTTTTTTATCCATAAAATCACCTCAAAAAGATTATATCATAATTATAAATAAATTGACAAAAATAATCTGAAGAAGATATAAAGAAAATTTTAGAATTTATAGGTGTTGAAGAACACATTGTTAAAAAAGATATTTATATTGATTTTTGAACTTTATTTTTCTTTTAGAAAGTGATATTAATAGTCAAAATAATAAAGAAAAACAAAGAATGGTTTGTGCAAGAACATGATATTTAAGATCTATAATTTTGCTATTAGATTCTGAACAAATTAAACTAATTCATGATGGTTACCATGATTATGTAGATAGTAAAGAATTTTTAGCAGAATATCCAAAAAGTAACAAGTCTATTGAATTTATTTCAAAAATTTTCAGGAAAGTAAACCAGGATAAAAAGATGTATGAATCAACAGTCTGAACAATCCTCTATATAGATGATTGTTTTTTAGTAATATTTCTTTTAAAACTTTAATATACTATGTTGAGGTGAAAAAATGAACAAGCTATACAAAAAAATTAAAGAAGATATAAAAAGAGATCAAAGCATATATTATGGTTTAATAATAACTATTGTTATTTCAATTGTTTTTGGAGCATTATTTATAACAATATTAAAAGAAAGTGATAAAGAGCTTGTTTTAGGTCATTTAACGGACTTTTTAAACTCTATTAGTAGTAATGGCATTGATCATACAAAAATCTTTAAAAACAGTGTTTTTTCAAATAATATATATTTAATAATAATGTGGCTTTTAGGTATATCAGCTATAGGTATGCCAATTATAATATTAATGCTTTTTTTCAAAGGATTTGTATTGGGTTTTTCCGTGACCTCAATAATATATCAATATAAACTATCTGGACTATTAGGTTCATTAGTATATATATTCCCACATTTAATAATTAATATAATAGTATATTTTGTGGTTTCATATTATGCATTAAAATTATCTTTAACTATAATACAGTGTATATTTAAAAGAAAACCAATAGATATTAAAATATTTATAAATAAATATTTAGTAATTTTAGGAATGTCTATTATATTATTATTAATATCATCATTAATTGAAGCATATATTACCCCGTTTTTTGTTAGGATGTTTTTGATTTTAGTACAATAAACAGAGATTTATTCCCTGTTTATGTTGTATGCTTCTCATTATTTGCAACTTCATGTCTTAAGTTTTCTGTCATAATACTATTATTTCTCATTTGAAAACCTCCTTTAATGTATAAGCCTACATAATTATTTTCCTCAAATATATTTTATTTATAATATAACTAATATTAATAGTGCATAATAATTTTAGGAGGAATGCAAAATGAATGAAAAGAAAAATCAAATTCTTGACAATAATGTTGCAAACGAACATTTATTATATAATAGGCCAGTAGAAAGTGAAAATTTATTAACAGCTGATAAATTAATTCGAAAAAATGCATCTAATTTAGAAGAGGCAGAGAAATTAATAGATGAGGAACCATTACGAACAGATAAAACAACAGAATTAGAAAGAAGAGAAAGAGAAGAAGAAATATAAAATTTCTTTTTTTATAATAAGTGTAGGAGGTTATAATGATAAAAACAAATAATAAAGGTCAACTAATTGTTATATCTGGTCCTAGTGGGGTAGGAAAAGGTGTAATATGTAACGAAATATTAAAAGTTAGAAAAAAAATATGGTTATCAATTTCTGTAACAACTAGAGAACCAAGAAAAAATGAAGTTGAAGGAAAAAATTATTATTATATTACAAAAGAAAAATTTGAAGAAAAAATAAAAAAACATGAGTTTTTAGAATATGCGAAAGTTTTTAATGATGATTATTATGGAACTCCTAAAGACAAAGTAATAGAAAAGTTAAATAATGGTATAGATGTAATATTAGAAATAGATATAAATGGGGCACTACAAATAAACAACACATATAATGATGCTGTTTTTATTTTTATTATGCCGCCAAGTATTAAAGAATTATTCAATAGAATATACACTAGAAGTACAGAATCAAAAGATAAAATAATAGAAAGGTTTAAAAGAGCTTACAAAGAAATAAATGAGGTAAGTAAATATAATTATGTTGTAGTTAATGATAATATTAATAAAGCTTTAGAAAAGGTAAATTCAATTATTATTGCACAAAAGTGTAGGGTAGATAGAATTGATGAAGTATATTTAAATACAATAGAAGAGTTTATACATGAAAATTTAATTGATTAAAGTAATTTTATAAAATTTTATAAAAAACTTTATGCTTATTATTATACGTGTTATAATTTCACTAGGTGATATTATGAAAAAAGTTGTTATTGGTATGAGTGGTGGAGTCGATTCTTCTGTTGCGGCATACTTATTGGTAAAACAAGGGTATGAAGTAGTAGGATTATTTATGAGAAATTGGGATTCTACTATTAACAATGAAATAATAGGAATTGAAAATATGGAAGATTCTATATGTACACAAGAACAAGATTATAATGACGCTAAAAAAGTTTGTGAAAAATTAGAGATACCGCTTTATAGGGTCGATTTTGTTAAAGAGTATTGGGATTATGTTTTCAAATATTTTTTGGATGAATTAAAAAAGGGGAGAACCCCTAATCCTGATATTATGTGTAATAAATATATAAAATTTGATTTATTTATAAAAGAAGCTAAAAGGTTAGGGGCAGAATATATTGCAACTGGACACTATGCAAGAATTTATAACGGTAAATTATTAAGAGGTGTAGATAATAATAAGGATCAAACATATTTTTTATCACAAATTACAAATAAACAATTAGAAAATGTATTATTTCCAATTGGAGAATTAAATAAATTAGATGTTAGAAATATAGCACTTGATTTAAATTTAAATACAGCACAAAAAAAAGATTCTACGGGTATATGTTTTATTGGCGAGAGAAATTTTAGAGATTTTTTAAAAAATTATTTACCTAATATTGAGGGGGATATGGTTAATATTGATACTAACAAGGTAATAGGTAAGCATATTGGATTAATGTATTATACTATAGGACAAAGAAGGGGACTTGATATTGGCGGCAATACTAAAAGGTTATATGTAGTAGGAAAAAATTTAAATGATAATGTTTTATATGTTTCATATGGTGATAATAATAAATATTTAAATAGTGATGCAGCAATAATTGAACAGGTTAATTGGTTAAGTGATAAAAAACCAACTAAATGTACAGCTAAATTTAGATATCGTCAACCTGATCAAGAGGTTTATTTAGAATATTTAGATAATTCCAATATAAAAGTAAGTTATAATAATATTAAAGCTGTAACTCCAGGTCAAGCGTGTGTTTTCTATCTTGGTGATGAATG
>SKJH01000047.1 GCA_007116005.1 Bacilli bacterium
CCCCATAATTCAATATTGTAATGTCCATCAAACGGTGCTGTAAAGACTTGATAAGTACCTGTATAATCGAATAAATATTCTTTTTGATATACAACTATCCTTCTTCTTAATAATAGTGCACCTACATTATAATTTAAATAATATGTACCCCTTTGTGATGTATCAACAAAACCTGTCACTGTTACATCTAAATCATTACCATTATTATCTTTGGCTTCATATCCAGGTTCAATAAAGTTTTGATTAAGTTCTACATAAGTAACATATTCATCAGCAGCATTGCCCTCTAAAAATAAATAATAATTGAATGCCGAAACAAAACCATAACTATCATCCTCATCTACTACAACTATCAAAAATTGGGCTTTTTCATTTTCCAATGTATTCAAATATCCCCTTAAATTAATATTAAAATCTAATAAGTTATTACTATCTTCAAAAAAACTTTGTACATTTATGAGATACACAAATTTAATTCCCAAATTTTCTTTTAACACTGTGTAATAATCATTATGTAAACTAGAGTGAAAAGTAAGATTAACATAAGGAGAATCTCCCATAATAACATTATAATCTATATTTAAATCATCTATATACACTCTTACATGACTGGCAGCATTTGTTGCTGAAACTGTATTATAATATTCACTCGATAAAAATCTATTATATAAGTTTGAAAATCTTCCAAACAAAAGAGTTATAACAACACCTACCACTGTTATAACAACCATTGTTTCTATAAGAAAAAAAGCTTTTTTATTTATTTTACACATAATATCACCCATATTATTGCTATTATCTAATTATTATTATATAATATTTTTAGAATAATTACTATACCAAATGTTTTTTTTGGTATAAAAAAAGAATAAGAGGCGGTTGTTATGCTAAAAACTTTTGATTTTGAAAAATTACCGATAGTTGAGGTTGTTAATGAAATTGTATTAGATTCTTCTAAAAGAGGGGCTAGTGATATTCACTTTGACCCAATGGCAGAAAGTATGAAAGTAAGAATACGTGTTGATGGAGAATTAATAGATTATGCTGTTATTCCTAACACATTAAAGAAAAATTTAATTACACGTATTAAAATAATATCTGGTATGAATATTACAGAAGTTAGGTTGCCACAAGATGGCGCTATAAAAAAAACACTAAAGGATACAAATTTAGACCTTCGTGTATCTTGTCTACCTGTTAGTAATGGAGAAAAAATAGTTATTCGTATTCTTGATTACTCAATGAGTTTAAAAGGTTTAGAACACTTAGGATTTAGTGAATCACATTACAAGAAGATGGTAAAAATGATTGGGGTTCCTTCTGGTATTATCTTAGTAACTGGAGCAACAGGTAGTGGTAAATCAACAACTGTCTATTCAATATTACAAAGATTAAACAAAGAAGAAACTAATATCGTTACAGTAGAAGATCCAATAGAAATGGATATTAAGGGTATAAACCAAGTACAAGTTAACAGCGAAATTGGACTAGACTTTGCCCATGTATTGCGTTCAGTATTGCGTCAAGACCCGGATATTATAATGATTGGGGAGATTCGTGATAACGAAACTTCAAGAATTGCTGTTAGAGCATCTATTACAGGTCATTTAGTTTTATCAACATTGCATACTAACAATTCACTAAATACAATAGAGCGTTTACTTGATATGGATGTAGAAAGATATTTGTTATCAAGTGCATTAGAAGGAATTGTATCACAAAAACTTGCAAGAAAATTATGTGAGTCTTGTAGAAAATTAAGACCAGTAAATCAATATGAAAAAAATCTTTTTAAAAAGGTTTTAAATGTTGATGTTACAAAAACATATACAACAGATAGTTGTGAGGATTGCGGAAATGGTTATAAAGGCCGTATTGCAATACACGAAGTACTACTTATTAACCAAGAAATTAGAGATGCTATATCTGACAACGTTAGAAAAGATGAGTTACGTAAATTAGTATATAAATCAGATGTAAATACGCTCTTACAGGATGGACTTGAAAAAGTACTAAAAGGTTATACTACATTTGAAGAATTAATTAAACTAATTGAATTAGATGATGATATGGACGGAAACACAAGAGAATATAAATATGATCTTGACAACGCTCTTACTGATGTAGCAATAGCAAAGAAAAATAACTCTACAGAAAATGAAACAATTGTAAATGAATACAACACTGCAGAACAAAAATCAGAGGAAAACATTCCTCTAACTAAAATAGAATCACTAGATTTATAAAGAGTGTCTAAAAGACACTCTTTATTTTTTTAAAATCTACATAATCTTCTTGTAGCTATTCTTCTAATAGCAGTTCCTACAGCAGTTCCTAAATCTATCAATACTGTAACCCCTCTAACAATAGAAGACAATAAGCTACCAGATATAAATCCGCCCTTAATATTTTCTAATTCATTGTTATTTAATTTATACATATAATTCCTCCTTTCTTATTTTCTACATGGTAAAGGTCTAGCAAAGCCATCTATTAATCCTAAAAAAAACGTAATAAGTGCTCCTATACCAAAAATCATTCCTATTTTGAATCCACCACCACTAATGTTTTGTAATTCAAAATTATTTAATTTTACCATTTTCCACCCCCTTCTATGTCTTTAATTTAAAATTTATTTTTCTTTCAAAAAGATCAATATTATCAACTCTATGAGTAATATATATTAAAGTTTTATTCTTATATATATTTAATAAATTTACCAATATTTTTCTTTCTAAATTTAAGTTTAATCCATTTATACTTTCGTCTAAAATTAAAACATTATTATCTCTAATTAAATACCTAGATAATATTATTCTCTGTTTTTCCCCATTACTAAGGTTTGTCCCATTTTCCTCTATCAAAAAATTTAAATTAATATTTTTTTTCTTTAATATTTCCTTTACATAAGTTAATTTACAAACTTTTTTAAGTTTTTTATTACTCACTATATTCCCTAGCAATATATTATTTAATATTGTATCATTAAATAATTGTTCATCTTGAGAAACATACCCTATATTTTTTCTTAATTTTTTTGTTTGCCAATCATTAATATCTATGTTATTAACTAATGTTTGATTTTCTTTTACCTCATATTGTTTTGTTAAAATTTTAAATAAAGTAGATTTACCACTACCACTTGGACCATATATAACAACTTTATCCCCTTTGTTTATATCTAGACATAAATTTTCTATAACTACATTATTACCATATGAAAAATTTAAATTATTAAATTTGATTTTAAAAACATCATTACTATAATACTTTCCTTTGTTTTTTTCCTCTATATGAAAAATATCTGATGTTCTATTAATTGCATTTATGCCGTTTTTTATTAATGGTTCTAAATCAAATATGTTTTTAAGTGGTTCTAGAAAATATAAAATTAATGAGTTAAACAAAATTAAATCACTCAATAAAATAGTTCCATTATTCACGAGTTTTAATCCAACAAATAAAATACTATTTATCCCAATTAAAACTATAATATCTTTTAGAATACTTTGAACATTAAATATTTTTTCATACTCATATTTATCTTTTATTAATTTATTATATTGTAATTTAAACTTATTATTAATATAGTCCTCTAAATTCAAATTTTTTATTGTCCATATACCATCAACGCTTTCTTTTACAAAAGAATTCATTATACTGTAATTTTCTTGATTTAATCTTGTGTATTTTTTGATTTTCCCATGAAATAAAATAACAACAATAAAATACAAAAAAACAACAAATATAAATATAAAAAATAATACTTTATTAATATTTATTAATATTACGCTTGATATTAGTAACAGAGCAACATCAATAAATAAAATTATTGGAATCTTAGAAATGATTTCTTTAGCATATTCAAGTTCACTTATCCTATTCATTATGTCTCCTGTTTGCCTACTATTAAAATAATAATTTGGAAGTGATGTTAATTTATTAAATACATTTGTTGATATTGATAAGTCTACTACTTTATCTAAATATATAATCATCTTATTTCTAAAAAAATCTAATAAACATTTAGATAATATTATAAGTATAAATGTAATATATATTTTTTCTATAAACTCTCTATTATCTAGCATTGATTTGAAATAATAAGTATTAACAATAACAAGTAACATTGATATGAAAGAAATTAATATTATTATTATAAAATGCCTTATGTTTTTCTTTATAATTCCTGTATAAAAGTTGTTTAGTATACTTAGTTTTAGATTATCAAGTTTTCTTAAAGGGGAAAAATTAATTATAATATTAGACCAAACATTTAAAAAATCATCATAAGTATACTTTTTAACACCATAATACGGATCAAATATGATGATTTTTTCGTTCTTTTTATCAACTTTTTCTATTACTACATAGTGTTTATATATATTATTTATTACAATATGACAAATACAAGGCAATTTATTATTATTAATTAAATATTCAAAGTCACATTTAATTCCTAAAGCCTCAAACCCTAATTCTTTTGCTGCTTCTACCAGATTGTAAGCCGTTACACCTTCTCTATCACATTTTGTTAAATACCTTATATTTTCCATTGTATTATTGCCACCATAATATCTAATTATATATAACAAACACGCTACACCACAATCTTTTATATTTTCTTGTTTTACTCTTTTCTTTTTCATTTCATCACTTCCTAAATATATAATTTAAGAAAACGCAAAAAATTCCCCTTAAAATAAAAAAATATTTCAATTATTTGAAATATCCATTTTCAACAAATACAGCTTCATTTACAACTATAAAAGCACCTTCATCTATACTTTTTATCAAACTTCTAAGTCCTCTTACTTTTTTCTTATCAACACTTATAAAAAGCATGAATTTATGTTCATTTTCTTTAATTCCCTTGCATTCTATAACACTAACAGCGTACCCGTGTTTCCTAATTTGATCAACTACACTTTGATCCGCACTACTGGTAAATACTTGTATACTTACTTTACCCTGTATAAACTTACTTGCAAGTATAGAACCAATATATGTACCAAATGCAAAACCACCTGCATATACAATTGATACAAATATATTGTTTTCCTGCATTGTTAAAGCTTCTCTTATAATTAAGAACCAAATTAATGCTTCAACAAATCCAATCATTGCAGCAATTATTTTATGTCCTTTTACGACAAATAAAGTTCTTACTGTTCCCATTGATACATCAATAATCCTAATTATAAATATTTTTATTAATAAACCAATCATCTTATCACCTGTATTTATATTGTGTCCTGATTTTATTCGTTTTACTAATACAAATATTATACAATTAATCTATGTTGACATATTTTATAATACAAGTTAATATGTATTTAGAGTAAGGTGATAAAATGATAAAGTATATACCAAATATCCTAACAAGTTTCAGAATAGTTGTGGCTTTTTTAATACCTTTTTTGTTTTTTTCGAAAAACCATCAATTATTAACAATACTGTTAATAATTGCATTATTAACAGATTTATTTGATGGCTTTTTAGCCAGAAAATTAAAAGCAATTTCAGTATCAGGAAAGCTACTAGATATAATTAGTGATAAACTACTAGCCTTATCCGCAGCATCTACATTTATAACATTTATAAATAATTTTTTATTATTAGTTTTAATTGGTGAAATAGCAATTTCAGTGTTAATGTCTTATTTTTTTATAACATCTGGAGCTTATAAAGAAAAAGACTTTACCAAACATGAATCCTCACAATATGGAAAAATAAAAACATGGTTTTTGTTTATAACGTTAGGCGTAGCATTCATCTCGTATGAATTCATTGCATTTCAACCTATACTTCAGCCATTAATAATATTAACATTTATTATTCAAATAATTACTTTTTGTAATTATTTGAAAATATATGGGAAAAAATAAAAGGCTTTTGCCTTTTATTTTTTATATTCACTCTTCCATAATCCATGAACACTACAATATTCATAAACTTCCATCTCATCAAAGTCCTCGGAAACCTCAAAAGAAGCACTAGGCAAATCATTAGGAGATAACTCTACTTTTTGAGTTTTGTTGTTATATTTTATTACTATAAAACATATATAGTGTGCATCTGTCATAGGATGCGATTCTTCACCAACTTTTACTATAATATTACTACCCTCTTGTGTAACAACTGGTAAATGTTTTTCATTTCCCTCATCTTTTGTTTTCTCTACTAATTTTTCCATAAGTTCACCACAACAAACAAGATCCCCACCACCATCTATTACAAGACCAACTAAATTTCCACAAACATTACATTTAAAATACTTCATTCACATCACTCCTATTATAATAATACAATAAAACATACAATTTATGCAAGTAATTTGATTTGTTTATTTTTCATATTAGTAGTATAATAATATTGGTGATAATATGAAAAAATTAAAAATAAAAAACATTATAATAGCTATTACAATATTAATTATAGTTTTATTTAGTGGTATAAAATATTTTAATCACATCAATAGTAATTACTATAAATTAAAACAAATAGGTTACAACGACAAAGAAATAGAAATTATTGAAAAAAACTTAAATAAATATCAAGTTATTGATATATTGGATAAAGAATATTCAGAATTTATTGTACCTTTAATAAATGAAAAATATTTTATATTTAATAATATGGAACGCTATTTAAATTATTATAGCGATAATAAAGATAAAAAGATTAATAATATTATTGCTATTGTTAATACAAATGTAGATAAAGGTTTTTATGAAATTATCAAACAAACTGATACATCTAAAGGAAATTTAATGTTAGTAAATAAATTCTACAAATTAGATAAAGATTTTACACCAAATGATCTAGTAGACATTAGTTTACAATATTCATATAATAACAATAGTATTAGTGAAATCGTATATGAAAATTACATTAATATGTGGCATGCCGCAAAGAACGAAAAAGATTTTACTTTAATAGTAACATCTTCTTATAGAAACTATGAAACACAAGAAGAATTACATGAACGTTATAGAGCTCAAGGGGGACTTCATTTTGCTGATAGTATAGCAGCAAGACCAGGCCACTCTGAACATCAAGTAGGTTTAGCATTAGATATTGTTTCTTTTAATAAAAATTTTAGTGATTTTATAAATTCTGAAGAAGCATTATGGTTAAAAGAAAATGCGCATAATTTTGGTTTTATATTAAGGTACCCTAAAGAAAAACAACACATAACAGGTTATAGTTACGAACCATGGCATTATAGGTATGTAGGTAATGAGGTAGCGCAATATATATATGAAAACAACATAACATTTGATGAATACTATGCTTTTTATATTAAAAATAAATAACAGTTTTAAAACTGTTATTTATTTTTGTAAAACTTTCACTTTTAATTTATTGTAATATGATACACGTAATTCTTTATCATTATTACTTTTTAAATCCATAGCTACATATTCTTTTAACTCATTTATTTTTTTATCCCCTAATATAATTTCAGATGAGAAAATTAAAAGTTTATCGTACTTAAATTTCCTATATTCTTCATACATTTTTTTCCTTGCTTCTAAACCATTTCCTAAAGCATCACTTCCTTTTGCAATTTCAAATGTTATTGTAACAAATTCTGTATTAATAGGTTTATAATATTCTTTGAAATTTTCTATACTTTTATATACTAATAACGGTAACTCACTTCCATTAACCTCTAACACCATTCTTCCGTATTGTTCACTAAATACTAATCCATTTGCTATATCAGTTGCATAATCTGTTGTACTAGAACCAATACCTTCAAAACCATAATTTATTGAATCATTAAATCTTCTGTAATGTTCATTTGGTGATATTCCTTCGTTCATAAATTCAAAAAGAAATTGTGCTATAATTTCTTTTTTTTGTTCCCTTTCAATTGGATTCCAGGGTTTTCCATAGTAAAAACCTCCGCCCTGCTGATGATAATCATAATATAAACTTGCTGTTGGAACGTATTTATTAAGCCATTTCATCATTGCTTGAGTCTCAGGCTCGGAACCAAGGTAAGGGCCAGGATAAAAGGCATTACTGGGTTTTGATGAAATCCTTGTACTTAATTCTATATTCCTTTTTAATTGTCCTGCATTAGTAGCGGGAAAATTTCTATTTATATCTACACCATTAGCATTTGATTTTTTTATGGAACTACCACCATTTATAATAATTTCTCTACCATCCGGATTAACTACTGGCATTGATACAAATCTTACATTCTCTAATAACAATTTAATATAAGGATCATTTTGTGCTTTTTCTAATAATTCAGCATACTGTTTCAATATATACACACTACCAGCAAATTCACACGCATGCACTTGACCAGCCAGCATTATAGTTTTCTTTTCTTTATTTGAAGGAAAATCAATAACTAGATTATACAAATTTCTACCTTCAACACTTCTTCCAATAACTTGTAATTTTACACCATCATATTTCGATAACTCTATCATAATTTCCTCTAACTCATTAAATGTATAAGAAGATTTTAAATTTATATCAGTCGGTTGTGGGATACCAAGAACATCGACAGTCTCCCACTCTTTTATTTTAGCAGAATTATATAGATTAACAGGCATTCCGTCTATGACAAAACCACCATAATCTTCCAAATTGAATTCGTAGGGTGTGTTTTGATGTGCTGTCAATGTTGGTATTGATGTCGGTGTCGGTGTTAATTCAGAAATGTCTTGTTCAA
>SKJH01000085.1 GCA_007116005.1 Bacilli bacterium
AAAATGATATTGATGAAATAGCAAAATTTTATCCAGTAATTGTTGATGGAAATGAAATGGAGGTTATTGCAGTTAGGGCTAGTGATGGCACAATAAGAACATCTTTTAATGCTTGCCAAGTATGTGCAGATTCAGGAAGAGGTTATTATGTACAAGAAGGTGACATGTTGGTATGTCAAAACTGTGGTGTTGCATTTAATATAGACCAGTTAGAATTGATTAGGGGTGGTTGTAATCCTGCTCCAATAATTCAAAGTGAAAAAGAAGAAACAGAAGATACAATTTTAATTCCTAAAGATACATTTAAGAAATATGAATGGTTATACGGATATTAATATTTAAATTAATAAAGTGAACGGAAGTGAATAAATGAAAGTAGAAGAAATAAAAATCGATGGTATGACTTGTCACTCATGTGAAGAGATATTGGAAAATAGTATAAAGAGTATAGATGGTGTTTTGAGTGTTGAGGCAAGTATAAAAAATAGAAGTATAAAAATTGAATATAACAAAAATAAATTTAATAAAACTGAAATGATAAAAGTAATAGAAAAAAAAGGATACACTATAAAAAAAGATAACGATACAAGTTTTTATATGGGTGTTATAATCCTTCTGTTCACAGGTTATTTAATAATAAAAAGATTGGGTGGATTTAATTTTATACCTAATATAGATGATACTATGGGATACGGGATATTATTTATTATTGGTATTTTAACCTCACTACATTGTATTGCAATGTGTGGTGGAATAAATATATCCGTTTGTATGGCTAATGGTAAAGAAAACAAATTTAAACCTGGATTATTATATAATTTAGGAAGAATTACATCTTATACAGTAATAGGAGGTATAATAGGGGGTATAGGTAGTGTAATAGGTTTTTCTGATAAAGCCGCTAATATGGTTTCAATATTTGCAGGTATATTTATGGTATTACTAGGTATAAATATGCTTGGAATATTTAAAAAAATAGGGTTAAGCTTTCCAATTCCTAAAAAGTTTAGATATATTTTAAATAATAAAAAGAGAAAAACTTCATCCCCATATGTAATAGGACTTATTAATGGGTTTATGCCATGTGGTCCATTACAAACTATGCAAATATATGCATTAGGTACAGGGTCAGTTATTAGAGGTGCTTTGTCTATGTTTGCTTTTTCGGTTGGAACAGCACCTTTGATGTTAACAATTAGTTTTGTTAGTAGTATACTATCCGGTAAAATGGGTGTTAAATTTAAAAAAGTTGGTGCTCTTTTAGTTATAGTATTAGGAATAGGTATGTTTAATAGAGGCTTTGATTTTAATTCTTTATTCTCGTTTAACCCTGATTCATTAAGAAACAAGAATGTTGAATTTGCTGTTATAAATGATGAATATCAAGAAGTCATAACTAGATTTGAAAACGGTAGATATCAAGCAATAGCTGTACAAAAAGATATTCCTGTAAGATGGGTTATAAAAGCAGAAACAGGTGATATAAATGGTTGTAATAATGAAATAATTATTAGTGAATATGATATAAGAAAAGAATTGCAAATAGGAGAAAATATTGTTGAATTTTTACCGCAGAAAACTGGTTCTATTAGATATTTTTGTTGGATGTATATGCTTTCTAGTAATATATATATAGTTGATGATATAATAAGTGTACAGTAATAATTTTAATATTATGGGGTGAAATTATGAAGAAAAAAATATTAGTAGTAGATGATGAAGAAAAAATATTAGAGGTTATTAAATCTTATTTAGAAAAAGAAAATATGGATGTAATTACTGTTAATAACGGTAAGGAGGCATTAGTATTATTTGATAAATATAGTCCGGCTTTGATTGTTTTAGATTTAATGTTGCCAGATATAATGGGCGAGGAAATATGCAAAATAATAAGAAGTAAAAGCAGAGTTCCAATAATAATGTTAACAGCTAAAGTTGCAGAAGATAGTATAATAAACGGATTAGAAGGTGGTGCAGATGATTATCTTACTAAACCTTTTAGTCCTAGGCAATTAGTGGCTAGGGTTAAAACAGTTTTAAGAAGGAGTGAAAAAGAGCTTTTAAATCTTTCAAATAAAATAAGTGTTTTTGAAGAAAAAATAATTATTGATTATGAAGCGCACGAGGTAAGAGTTAATGGAAAAAAAGCTGACTTAACTTCAACTGAATATAATTTATTAACTACATTATCAAAAGCCCCTAATAAAACCTTTACTAGATCTGAATTAATAGATATGGGATTTAATAGAGATTATGATGGTTTTGATCGCTCCGTAGATGTTCATATAAAAAATATTAGAAAAAAAACAGATAACAATATAATCAAAACAGTTTATGGAGTAGGTTATAAGTTTGGAAGTGAATTAAATGAAAATTAAATTAAGTTTAAAATTAGCTCTGACATTTATGTTTATAACATCTTTTTTAGTTATATTAATTGCGTTGGCAACTAATTATTACTTTGAGAGAAATTTCAAAAGATATGTTATGGATATACAGGAACAAAAAAACCTGAGTTTTGTTGGTGATATATCAAATTACTATGAATATGCAGATGGTAATTTAAATGAGGAGAATTTAGAGAAAATAGGAATGAATGCATTAGAAGAAGGCTTAATTATAAAAATTACAAATTTAGAAAATTATGTGTTGTGGGATGCTATGGAGCATAATAGTGGTATGTGTGTTGAAATGTTAGCTGAAATGGCAAAAAACATTCAAAAATATTATCCTGATTTTGACGGAGAATATACTGTTGTTGGATACGATTTAATAGCTAACAATGAAAAAGTGGGAAAAGTCTCAATTGGTTATTATGGACCTTATTATTTAACTGAGAATGATGTGGAATTTTTAAAAACATTTAATAAATTAATATTTATTATTGGATTTATAGCAATTATTTTTTCTGTTTTCATAGGAATGTTCATATCGAAAAAACTCACTAAAAATATAACAGGCGTTATAGATGGCACAAAACAAATTTCAGATGGTAATTTTAAATTTAGAATAAAAGAAAGAACGGATACTATTGAAATAGAAGATTTAATAAATTCAGTTAATAGTCTAGCGGATAACTTAGAAAAAAATCAACAATTAAGAAATCAAATAACTAGTGATATTGCGCATGAAATAAGAACGCCAATAGCAACTTTACAAAGTCATTTGGAGGCGCTTAAAGATAAGGTGTGGGATATAAATGAAGAAAGAATACAAAGTTTATATGAGGAAATAGTTAGAATTAGTCAAATAGTACAAGGATTAGATAATTTAGAGTATTTTGACAGAGGAAATCAAAAACTAGTTAAACAAGAGTTCAATATAAAAAAATTAATAAAAGAAATAATATTAAATTTTGAAAAAGAGGCATTAGATAAAAATATTACAATACAATTTAATTCTCCAGAAACATATATTAATGCTGATAAAAACAAACTAAAACAAGTATTTATAAATTTAATTTCTAATTCTATAAAATATACAAATCAAAATGGTAATATTAAAATTAAATTAATTGAAAAAAATAATAAATATATTTTTATAATAAAGGACAATGGTATAGGTATACCAAATGAAGATCTACCTTATATATTTGAAAGATTTTATAAAGTTGATAAATCAAGAAATAGAGCGGTTAAAGGATCCGGAATAGGATTATCAATAGTTAAATCAATTATAAATTTACATAATGGAACAATCAATGTTAAGAGTGTATTAGGAAAAGGTACAACCTTTATTATAACTTTGCTAAAATAAAAATATGTTAAAGGATTATTATGGAAGAAAAAATAATATTAGATAAAATTCATAAAACAACTCAAAATGTAAATGAAATTGTTAAAGAAGAAATATTTACTTTACCATATTTTGATGCTACAAATTTTTCGAAAAACATTAAGACTTTACAAAAAGTATTGTTAGATGAATATATAACTTATAATGGTAACCCTCTTTCTTTGGCGTTATATAATAGTTATAATAACACTATATATATATCGAAACAAATGTTCAATAAAAGTCTTGCTAGAACAATATTACATGAATAGATTCATATGTTTTCAACAGATAGAGATAACAATATAATAGGTTATGCGTGTGGTGAAAATTTAAGAATGTTTAATGAAGCAGCTACGCAATGGTTAGCTCTTAAAGTTTTTAATGGCAGCAATATTAAAGATAATGATAATTATATAGAATCTGTTATTTTGTTTGATCAATTGGTAAATAAATATGGAGAAGAAAAGATGTATTTTGGATTTTTTAAAGCTGATTTTAATTTGTTTATTAATAAATTTGATGAAGGAGAAAAAAAAGAAATTTTATCGTATATAGATAAAATGAATGAATTTAATATTTGCGACACTTTAAAATTGGATAAGGAAAATAAAACAAAATAAAAAGGAGGGTTAATCATGAATAAAAAAACTATAATTGGAATAATTGCTAGGCTTAATATAACCCAAGAGTGTGATAAGGTTTTGTGTGTAGAAGAGCATTATAGAAAGACTGTAATAAACAAAGAGGTATACCAATACTGATTCTACCTCCACAAGATTTAATATATGAAAATAAGCGAAAAAAAACATGCTAACATTAACAGATGAAGAAAAAGATAGTTTGATAAAATCAATAAACATGTGCGATGGGTTGATAATGCAAGGTGAATATGATAAGTTTATTTGTAATTACGCAATTGACAATGATATACAATTGATGTGGATATGCTTAGGAATGCAAATAATAGGGAAAGTCGATGCAGATAAAAATAATTATATTGAAGATGTTGTTGTTAAAAATAAAGCGAAAAAAAACATATTAGTGTTAATAGTAAACATAATTATACTAAAAAAAGTAACTTCATTTAAAATATCCGCGTATTCGGATGATGGATTAATAGAAGCAATAGAGTTACCAAACAAAAAAATATACAAACAAAAAAAGTATCTTTTACTTATTTTTTATATACTTTGCTCATAATTGGTAAGTCATAATTATATATATTATCTAGATAATCAATTGTTATTTTAGAATTTTCCGGGTAATTTCCTTCCGCTAATTCATATATATAACTACACCAATATTCATAATCGGCATTATCATAAAAATTGCGAATACACGAACAAAATAATATAAAGAATTCTTTCTTTTCTTCGTTAGCTTTTTTAATAATTAATTCCTCTGTTTTACATGGTGAAATTCCTATAATTAAATCATAATTTTTAACATTAATTTTTTCGTTAAATTCTTCTTTGATTAGTATTATGTTGCCCAGTTTGTCTGTTATTAATTGTGGATCATAAACTGTTATAGTTCCTTTTCCTATTTTTTGTTGTTCCTCATCAATATATTTTGACATTATAGGAAAAGATCCACCAGCTACTTCTAAAATATCACTATATATATTATGTTTTTTCTTTAATTTTTCTAAAATAGCTTTGTATATATTTTTATCATCTGAAAAAAGACCTATCTCAGTATATATTTGTAACATTGTGTTTTTTATATCAATATATTGTTCGTTTAAATCTTTTAAATATTTACTATTTATATATTCTAGTTGTTGTTTTGTGTAGTTATTCCCATATTTTTTCATGAATAAATTATATGCTTTATCTAAACGGATTTTATCATTCTCATTTAAATTCATAATTCCCCCCATATAATTAAAAAATTATATTTGTATATTCTACTACATGTTTTCAATAAATACAAATATATAATAATATGTTATAATTAATATTATAAAAATGAGGTGAATATATGAACGTAGGTATAATATTATTTTCTAAGACAGGAAATACCGAATACTTTGGATTAAAGTTAAAAGAAAGGTTAGAGTCTATTAATAAAAGAGTAACTTTAAAAAAAATAGAGTTAACAAAAGATTCTAAATTAGAAAGTGGTATGTTTGAATTTGAAAAGAGACCAAAAATAAAATCTTTTGATATTGTTATCTTTGGTTCTCCGGTGCATGGTTTTTCATTGTCTATTGTAATGGTTAAATATATAGAGGAACTTTGTTTGAGTGGAAAAAAAGTTATATGTTTTGTAACACAACATTTTCCTTATGCATGGATGGGAGGAAATAGAGCAATAAAACAAATGAAAAATTTATGTAACGAAAAAGGTGCTACGATAATTGAAAGTGGAATTATTAATTGGTCTAGAAAGAATAGGGAAGAAAATATAGAAAAAACAGTAAACTTATTCTTGGATGCTATTGAAAAAAAGTGAAAATCATTGAATTTTTTGAATATTTGTTGCTATATTAATAGCAATATATTTTCAAGTTTCAATTAATAATGTAATAGAATAACTTATAATAAGCATATGCTTATTTTTTATTTAGAATAAATTAAGATATGTTTTGAAATAATAACTAAAGAGGAGGAATTTTATGGTTTATGAAAATAATAATGTAGCTATAACAAAAACAATGTCAAAAAAAGAGATAAACGCTGTTTTAGAAGGCTTAAATTTGATAAAAGCAGACTCTTTAATAAATAATGATGATGTAGTTGTTATTGTTCCAAATTGGGTAAATAAAAACAAACCACATCCAAAACATGGTGTAGTAGTAGGAACTGATACATTAAAAGGAATAATAAAATGGATTAAAGATCAAAAACCAAAAAGAATAGTAGTAGCAACAGGTTCTGGTGGTGGTGATACATTAGAGGTTATGAAAGAAGTAGGATATGATAAAGTTATTTTGGAAGAAAAAATTGATTTTATTGATTTTAATACAGGTCCATATGTAGAAATTGAACTTAACCATACTAAACCCAACAAAATAAAGATTAATAAAATATATAACGAAATGACCAAGTTGATTTCATTTACTCAACTGAAAGTTCATGAAGAAGCAACTATGTCTAGTGCTATTAAAAATGTAGCGCTATCTATGCCTTCTACTGAAGAACATGGAACACCCAAGATGAATAAAGGAATTCATGAAGAGTTGCACGGATTTATAAGAGCTATGGCAGAAAAAGTAAAAATAGATATATCAATAGTTAGTTTAAATCCAGTAATGGTTGGAACAGGACCTACTAATGGAATTGCAAAGCACACAGGTCTTGTTATAGTAGGGGATAATCCAATCAGCGTTGATGCCGTATGTGCAAGAATGTTAGGATTTAAAACTCAAGGTATAAGATACTTATACGAACTTAGCAAAGTTGGATTAAAAGAAACTAATACAGATAAAATTAATATATTAGGAATTGATTTAGTCAAAGCTGAAAAAATATTTACCGATGCTGTATATGATAAAGAAGTATCGTTTGATAAACAAAAAAACTCTTAAGAGTTTTTTATTTTTTTGTAGTCATATAAAGTTTTTCGATTGCAGCTTGAGTAAACGGTGCTTTATATATGAGTTCTGGCTTTTTTTCTTCGCAAGCTTCTACTATTTTATCCACTATACTTTTAAGACGTTTTTTTTCTAATAATTTAACTTTTAGTCTTTCTGTTTTTATTATTTTATCTCTAAAATTTTTAAATATTGAATTTTTATTATCGTATTTATTATCTAGCATTACATCATTGAATCCTGTGAAATAGAAACCAGGTTCTACAATAACTATTTTCACATTAGATTTAATTTCCTTCAATTCTTTATCTAATGCCATTGATATATTTTTAAGAGCAGCTTTTGTAGATGAATAAATTCCTAGCCAAGGAAACGGTATTTCACCTAGTGCCGATGTAATCATTATAATTCTTCCTTGATTTGATTCTATCATTTTTCTAAGAAAAACCTGAGTTAGTTGAATAGTTCCAAAAAAATTAACTTCAAAGTTTTCTCTTATTTTTTCTATACTTGCCTCTGCTATAGAGCCACCTATACCAATAGCGGCATTATTTATTAATATATCAATATTTAAATTTTTTACTTTTTTTCTATCTTCTTCACATGTAACATCTAATTTAATAATATTAACGTTTTTATTAATTAAATTATTATCTTTTTTTAATTTTTCTAGTTGTTCATTTGTATGTACTGTTAAATACACAAAGTGTCCTTTATTAATTAACTCTAGAGCAGTTTGGTATCCTATACCACTTCTAGCACCAGTTATTAAAATATTCATATAATCACCATTAATAGTGTTAGTTTTTTTTTATACGTTATACAAAAAACACAAAAAGGAAAGAATTATCTTTCCTTTTGGGTTAGGTTATTACCAAGCTCTGCCTGTTCCGACACCGACAGCGCCAAATATTATTACTAACAATATAAATAAAACTAATATAAATGCAAGACTAAATCCTGCTCCTCCTGCTCCAGGTACTTGACCACACATAAAACCATCCTCCTTTTCTTATGTTCTAGTATAGTGTATTAAAGTTTGACAAGTACGTTAATAGAAGATACCTATAATATTATAAATATTTAATAGTATAATAGAATGCGTTAAGTAAACACTAAATACAGGTGATTAATATGATGAAAAAAATATTGTTAAAAATGATGAATCCTTTTTTTGACCAATACACTTTAGATTTTTTTACAAAAGAGTATAGTTCAAATCCTTTTGTCATGCTCACGGCAGCTGAAAAAATGGGATTAAAAAATATAGTAGAGGCTCAAATGAGGGC
>SKJH01000058.1 GCA_007116005.1 Bacilli bacterium
ATTCGTTGATTATGGTAAAATAGATAGATTTCATAATTCTGTTTTTAATATTTTAAATGATTTTTGGATTAAACATAATATAAAATTATGAAATCAATAAAAAAAGAATTATTTCATAGAACTATTTTTAAGATTAACACCTATAACATTATTCATCAACGTATTATTTATGGTGATAAAAAGTTTATTATGAATGTTGACAAAATTGGTGATAATATTTGTGATTTTGAAATGGAAAAAATATTTGGTTCTTTTTTTGATTATATGATGTATCAATTGAAACCTTAACCACCAAATTTTTCCATGTACAGAAAAATGTATATAAAATATTTGGTTTTTTCATATATTTATATTATATTTGTATTTTAAATTAAATATGGGGGTGACGGGTATTGACTGGAAAGAATTGTTAAACAAACAAGTATGTGGTGGGTAATCTACACATTAAAAATTGATTACTAATTTTGTAAATGGAAACATTACAGTAAGTGAAGATAACACACAAGGTGTGTTAGATTCAATCCTTTCTTCAGTTTATTCTGAAGAATTGGAAATGGCTGCCTAACGGCAAAAAAGTTTTTCCTTGTTTTTAATATATATAAAATAAGGTGGTGGAGTGACTTAATTTAGGTTAAGTCCCAAACCTTAAAAATCGGATTCCTAAATTGGGGTGGTATAGGTTAAACCCATATTGGAATGTCCTAAACTTGTAAATAATTTGTTTAATGTATGCTTTAACAAGACGAGGGTTCGATTCCCTCCACCTCCACTTTTTTAAAATATAATGAGTAGTTATTCAGAATCCATATGTTATTTTTTTATATTTAGGTTTAAACCTAATATTGAATATGATTTTATTAATGATAGTATGATTCATAATAAAATACCAGAACCCAAATCAGAATTATTTGAAATAAGATTAAATGAAATCAAAATGTGATATTATAAAGATAGATTATTTTAATATGAATTTAAGTAAATATTATAATGTTAAACTAATTAAATTACGTATGGATATAGATTTTGATATTTTAAATGGTGGTCATAATTTTTCTAGGTTCATAAGTAATATAAATAAATAATATGAAATCAAAATGTAGGAATATAAGTAAAATTAATCATATTAAATTTGCAATAAGTTGTTCAAAAATTACCACTGATAATTTAATTAGATTGCATAATAATATAGATTCTAATATTCTAAAGACTAATAGTCGAATGTTTTTTTATACTTCTTATTATTTTATAACCAATATAAGTAAATAATATGAAATCAAAACGTAATGTTATAAGAAGTAAAATTAATCGCAGTAAACTTACAATAAGTTTTTCAGCAACTACCACTAATACTTTAATTAAAATACGTACAAATTTATATTCTAATATTCTAAATAAAAAAACTAGAATGTTTTTTTATAGGTATGATTTCATAAACAATATATGTAAATAAATAATATGAAACCAATAAATAAAAGATTTAATAGTAGAAAATTTTTAAAAATAAAAATTGGTCATATTTCATTAACGCATTATGATATTGATGTATCAAAATTTTTTATAACTATGATGAATGATAATATTAAAGACAATTATACTGAAGTTATGAAAGCTGAAAGGGATTATGTATTTGGTTCTTATTGGAATTATTTAAGTTATTTAAACACTATTGGGGATTGGTATATATAACTGAATCACCAATCCATGTACAAAAAAATGTATATAAAATGAAATCAACATACAGAGATATAACTAAACCTTCTTATCTTAATAATAAATTATTTATTATTACAAGTAATTATAAAACTCAATTATATAGGAATGGAATTAGATATCAATTGAAACCAATTAATTTCAGTTTATTTAATTTAAATAGATTCACTTTAAATGATAATTTATATGAAACATATTAATAGTTATAATAAATTTACCATTATTGAGGAAAAACATAATGGAATACTGTTATCAATGGTACATTTAGATTATTATTATATTGCTAGAGATAAACTACTTTATCCAATTTTTAATTATTGTACTTATCGTACTATCGGGGTTAACATATGTAAAGAAATTAATAAGTTATGAAAAGAAGAATAACAACCGCTAAACTATATGTTAAAAGATTTTATATTATGTTGAAATTATCTAACCCTGTATTAACAATTCTAAAAAAAAATAATATATCTGATAATAGTTCAATTAGAATAAATAAAAAAAATTTGGAGTTATGAAAAGGAAATCTGAGTATCATCATATTAAATTGATTTCAATTAGGAGAAAATTAATACATAGTTTAATAGTCGATGCTCCAAATGTATATGAATTAATTTATTTTCCTTTCAGAATTAACAGTAATGAATTAAAAAAAAATTTGGAGTTATGAAAAGGAACGCTGGAAAATATGAAATGATTTATTTAACAATGAGATTCATTTCAGAAGTTATTTCAATTAAAAATAGATATGAATTAAAAATTAATTTAAGCCAAACTTTTACTTATCACAACAAAGAAAATGTAAAGAAATTGGAGTTATGAAAACAAGTATAAAAACAGATAATGGATATAAATTATTTAGGATAAAAATAAAATTAATTGGTGGTTTAATGGAAGTAAAACGAAAATATAATATATTATATGGAAATACAATATCCCTTTTCAAATTATTAATAATAAACATAAATGAAAAAAACTTATGAAAAAATTTGGTTTTATAAAAAAACCACCATATATTTGTATTAAATTAAAAAAAAATAAAGTTATGTCAGAAAAAATTAACGAGTTAACACCAGAACAAGAAAAATTAATGCATCAAATAAAAGATGAATACATTGATTTATTTAACAAGACAAAGGAAATTGATAAACCAGCCTTTGAAAAAGGTATTAAATGGGTTTATGAAGTATTAATGGAAACAAAGATGCCAGAAATTGTTTATTGCGATTCTTGGTATGAAGCGTTGGAAAAAATTGCCATACAACAAATTAAAGATAGAGAAGTTGACCACATATTAGATGACCATAATATAACATATAACGGTCAAGATTTGATTGAAACCGATGGAACGATAATTGAAGAATTCCAATCAGTTGTAAAGGAGGTTATAAAATCAGAATTTTCAAATTATTCATCTTATCTTAATTCATATTCAAACTTTGGTTGGGTTGCATTTTATGATTTCTTCAACCGAATAGATATTTTAGATGATAACAACTTTGAAGAATATAAAAATTTAATCAGAGCTGGTGCTTTCCAGGTGTATGAATATGACACCCATGTATTTGCGGTTAAACCACCTTTATATATCCATAAAAATGAAGCGGGTGAATTATCATCAATTGAAGGAAAAGCTTTCGCTTGGGAAGATGGATGGGGTTTTTATTTCATCAATGGTTTTAATGTATCAAAAGAATTATTTGAAAAATTATACAATGATGAATATACAACAGAAGAGTTCTTCAGAGAAGAAAACGAAGAAGTTAAATCTGCTGTAATATCCTTCTTCCAAGAAAAATATGGTGATGAAGGTGTTTATAGATTTTTTGAAAAGAACTTATCCTTGGTTGATACCTATGTTGATAAGAAAGACCCAAAATATTTGGAAGGAACAACCAATGGTATGAACATAGGGGTATATTCCTTATTCAAAGGAAGTATTGATAATGAGGACATAGCCTATGTAAGGTGTTATTGTCCATCCACTGATAGAATGTTCTTCCTTGGTGTTGAACCAACTCAAACAAATGCAAAGGATGCCATAGCATCATTATTCCAAGTGCCAACAATACTTAAAGATAAAATACAATCTGTATCAAGGCAAGGTGAAAAGTTTTCAATTAAATTTGATAATGAAACAAATGAAAAAATCAAAGATGGTACTTATACCAAAAAAGATTTAAGTGAATATACATCAATCAGTGGTGATGAATATTTTTCATTAATGGAATATGAATATTAAAATTTGTTTTATATAGTGGTGAAAAAATGTGGTTGATAATTTGTTAACCACATTTTTTTTTCTTATCTTTGTTTATGTACAAAAAAATGTATATGAAATCATTTGAAAAAAAACATTTTGTAATGTATAATAATATACTTAATAATTATAGTTTACATCTTATTGAAGTTAAATTTCATTTTATTTTAAATTATGTAAATGGAAAAACTATGATATATTATAGACGCTATGATATTGAAAATCTTTCAAAATGAAAAATAAAAAAGGTAAAGGTGTTGGGGGTTTTAACATGAAATCAATAAAACCTAGTGTTATATCTGAAACCTTCCGCACATTAAGAAATGCGGGAATTCGTTTTAATATACGTCGTAATTTTAAAAATTTTTCAAAATAATATATATGAAACCAAAAATAGCTTATTCAATAACTGATTCTTTATGTAGAGATACTAATCTTATAAATTTTAGACATATTGTTTATATGAAAGTAAGGAATCAATATCATAATAATGTAGAATTTATTTATAGTCAGCAAATAATATTTGAAGGTAATTTAAATTATTATAGTTTCAATACTTTTCATTTTACTGATATTAATCAGTCATACCAATCAATTATGAAACCAATTAATTTACCTTCAAGATGAAAACTATAAATATTAATATAGATAAAAAAATAAGGTATGATTTAAATTCAAAATGTTTTGTTAATGTTAATAAATTATTTCATTATAATATAATGGGTGATATTAGAAATGAGTTTTATCTACCAAAGGAATTGCAAGAATATTCACTTGAACCAAGTTTTTTTGATGACTTAAAATTATCAAAATGAATACAGTAAATAATAATAATATAAGCAGGTTAATTTATTTAAATATAAAAAATGACTGTAATAATAAACTTAGAGATGAAAGAAATAAAAAATTTCAATTTATAACCTATTATCGTTTAATTAGAACCATTCATAAAGAAGTTAATAAAAATTGTTTAGTTAATTTTCGTATTAGATTATTAGATATAATAAATTGGTTAAGATGAAAAAATTAAATTTTGATTCACAACAAAAAATACGTCCAAACCGAATTGGTAATAATTATACTTATAAAAATATAGATATATATTTTAATATTAGAACCATTCAAAACGAAGTTAATAAAAATTGTTGGATAAAAATAGTGTCATTATCAGGTGAAATAAATTGGTCAAAATGAAAAAATTATTTAAACAAAATAATAAAGTTGTTGGTTGTCCAGAAGATATAGGATGGATAATGTTTTTAATGGTTGAAAGTGTAAAAGAAAGATTGAATGTTAATATTAATTGGTATTCTATTAAAAGTAAAATAAATACACCAACTTATTTTTATAACAACCAAACAATAAATAAATTAATTTCAAAATGAAAACAGTAAATTCCGATATAAGAAGTTTAATTTTAAATAAAAAAAAACCTGATAATTTATATATTATGAATATGATAGGTAGTGGGTCAACATACTGTTTTTATGGTTATTTTAATATGGTAATTGATTTTAAAATGGATGATTTTATATTCATAGATATAAATAATAAAATAAAGTGGTCAAGATGAAAACAATGAGAATTAGATATAATCAAAATTATCGAAAAAATATGTATCGTAAAGTTACTGGTAATGCTAGAAGAATTATCACAAATGTTATTGATAATGATTTTAATAAGGAATCTGTTGATGTCTATGCGTTAATAGATACATGTTTTCAAATACGCTATTTTAATACACTAAAAAATATTGTTAGATGAAAACAATAAGAAATAAAATGGATAGTAAAATATATTCAAAAATTATTTGTAGTAATATACCTACAAGTAATGAGAAACTTAATTTTATTGAATTAGATATTAATGAAAATATTTGGTTTGGTTTTGGTAATGAGTTTGGTGAAATAAAGTGGTATAAAGATGAAATAAAATAATTTGAAAAAAATTCTGAAAAATTTTTCACAAGTTTTGTGAAAGGGTCAGAGTTTACCACCCCTTTTTCTCCCAAACAACCATTAATATCACCCTTATATATTATTTTATCACCACCCCTTTTTTTCACCCACTAATATACCCCCTTATATATTATTTTTTAATTAATAAAAAACAATGACTTCCATACATCATTTCTAAGCTATTATTTACCACCTAATGACACCTTTTACCACTTTTTTACACTTATTACCACACAGTCCATAAAAAGCCTTAAATAGCTTGATTTTCACGATAATACATAAAAATATCTTAAAGAACACAAATCATAAATACAAGTGTAAAAAGGTACATATAAAAAATTAATATTTCATAATTATTGTATTATCATTATTTACCTTTAAAATATCTAAATTTTCTTCATATTTAAGATTAACTTTAGTTATTCTTTTACCTTTATTATATCTATATTCATAATATCCAACAAAACTTTTTGGTATTAAATGAATGTCTGGTGAATCAAGTTTTTTTATTAACATACTATCTTCTATTAATTCTTTATGGGTAGTAGCTATAATTTTTTTACCATTATCATTTTTAACTTCTTCTTCATATTTACAAATTATAATACCAGTGTTAGGAGAAAAATAAAAATCATTTTTTTTTACTTTTTCTTCTGATAAAATATAAAGATGTTGTTCTTTAAATTTGTTCCACCAAAAAGTTTCTTTTTTTTCTACCAAATAAGGATTTTGGTTTATTTCCAAAATTCCGTTATCTTTTAATATAAGCATCCCAACTTTTACTTCGTCATAAGTACGAAATAATTCTATATTATGTTTCTTATACATACATTTCACTTTAATTTGATATTAATGGAATATCATTTACTTTTGAATATTCTTTTATTTTTAGATTATGATTAACATATGGTTTAACTTCTTTAGATAATAAGAATTTTTTTTGTTTTACATTTTTTCCTAAATATTGTTTGGTCATATTACTAACTTTTCATTTTGAAATTCTGTTATTTAAATTAATATTCAATGGGTTGTATAAACTAAAAACTGTATTGTAAACATTAGTTAAAACTTTAGAATTAATATTATAAAAAAAATTCATTCTAAAATATTTAACTTTAATACTATTTTTATTTTTTAATCTTTTCATAATCAACTAATATTATAATTATTTACAAATATACTTGTTTTATATTTCACTTTATTTTAAACTTCCTTAACTATATAAGCTCTTTTCTTTTTGTTATAAATAACTTGTTCTTTTGGTATTATTTTTACCTCTGAAATTAGAATCTTGCAAGGTTCATCATAATACCAAATATATTCTGGGTCAGTTTCTGAAATCATACCAGCTTCACAATACTCTTGTTTAATACCTGGTGGTTGAAAATATATTGTTTTATTCATAATTAAAAACTATTGTTAACATTGTGTATATGCACAAGTTGATTTTAAAATATTTGGAATTGTTTTGTTTTATAGATAAGTATTTAAAGTTTAACATCAATTGAATATTTCAATGGCGCATAAATTGCTTCTTCATAATTACCAGTTGGTGAAACCAACACATCTTTACCATCAACATCCATTGAAATTATTTTTCCCTTTCCATTAAAATACCTATCATTGTGTTCTATTGCATATCTTTCATCAGTTGTAACCCAATCACCTTCCCTTATATCATCATAATCATGGTTATCAACCGCTCTATAAATGGTTATTTCACCACCATAACGTTCATCATCTTTGGTGTTTATTATTCTGCTCCAACGAACAGCATCATTTGCATCTGTTGTTAATATTGATGTATTTTTAAATATCCACCTATAGACATTTTTCGGCACTTCTGTTGGATAATCATATCTATCATTTAAACCACTCGGTTTGATTTTACCTTTTTCCTTTTCTTGTTTTGTTCTTCCGTATGAATCATTGGTGAGTTGATATAACTTTCGCCTGATTTTATTTGCATCTTCAGACTTTTTATCCCATTGTTCTTGCGTTCTATTGCCAAGTCCTTTGCCACCATTATAAAACCAATCATCCAATTTTTTTAATTCTTTTTGTAATAACTTAATTTCATCATTTGAACTTTCATTCAAATATTTCCTTATGTTGGTTGCAATGGATTTCCTTAATTTCATATTAATAAATATTTGAATTGGATGAAAAATTAAGTGATGCTATTTTTTATTCTATACCTACCACCTTACACCATACAATAAATTATTCATAGTATATAACGATAACCAAATATTTTCATTAATATACTTTTCAATAAAATTATCTTTATCCTTAATTAAAGGTATATTATTGCGAATGACTCTTGAATATACCTTATCATCTATTTTATTATAAATTTTTTTCATTTGGTATTTAAATCAGTAAAACATTTTAATTTATATTTTTATCATTATTATCCCTTAGTTGTTCAAATATTTCAGATGATACTATTATCCTTTGTGGTGTATTTTCAATCGCTTTTTCAAGTGATTTAAATAGTTCTTTTTTGCTTTTACATAAGTGTTCTATAGCCTCATAAGGTGTTAA
>SKJH01000050.1 GCA_007116005.1 Bacilli bacterium
AAAATAAAAAAATATACTAAGTATGCTAAAAAGATAGGTCTTGAACATAATGACTTGTTTCAAGAGGGAATGATAGGGTTAAGCGAAGCAATAACAAATTTTAAAGTGAAAAAAGAAGTTAAATTTTCTACATTTGCAAATCTTTGTATAGAAAGACAATTGTTCTCAGCATTAAAAAGAGCTAGTAGAAAAAAACATAATATTTTAAATGATTCGTTATCATTAGATAATAATATAAATAATGAAGAAGTGACTTTAATGGACTTTTTGTTTGATAAAAATTCAGATCCAAGTTTGCATATAGAAGGTATAGAAATAAAAAAAGATCTATATAATAGATTAGCGCAAATATTAACACCTTTAGAAAAAGAGGTTTTTAATTTGAAAATTAATAATTTTGAATATAAAGAAATGTGTTTAATATTAAACAAAAGTTATAAATCAATAGACAGTACAATACAAAGAATAAGGTTAAAAGTTGGAAAAGTGTTAGAAGAACAAAAATATGTTTGACTTTATATATTATATATGATAGTATGTTTTTGTGGGACACTTTATAGGTGTTTTTATTTTGAAAAGGTGTGTGAAATATGGAAAAAATATCTAATTTCATTGGTGGCGTAAAAAAAGAACTTGATAGGGTTAGATGGCCTAATAAAAAGGACATGATAAAATATTCTATCACTACTGTGTTATTTATAATTTTCTTTGCTACATTTTTCTTTTTGCTTGATATTATAATCGCGTTTGTTAGGAGTTCTTTAAGTTAATTATGGAAGAATCAAAACAATGGTATGTAGTTAATACTTATTCAGGTCATGAAAATAAAGTGAAAGAAAAGTTAGAAATGCGTATTAATTCTATGAATATGCAAGACAATATTTTTAGAGTTATTGTGCCAGAGCAAAAAGAAGTAGAAGTAAAAGAAGGCGTTACTAAAGAAAAATTGAAAAAAATGTTTCCCGGTTATGTATTGGTTGAAATGATTATGTCAGATGAGGCATGGTATGTAGTTAGAAACACGCCAGGTGTAACTGGATTTATTGGGTCAAGTGGTAGAGGCGCTAAACCAATACCATTATTACCAGGAGAAATAGATCGTATACTAGGAAATATGGGTATGAGTAGACTTGAACTTGGTAATGAAATTACTGAAGGTGAGAAAGTTAGAATAATTGAAGGTCCATTTAAATCAATGGTTGGAAAAATAGAAACTATTGATACTGAAAATCAACAATTAAAAGTATTAATAGACTTGTTTGGGCAAGAAACACCGGTTGAAGTTAATTTGTCTCAAGTTCAGAAAATATAAAATTAGTATTTATTTTATAATAAAAAAATAATATATTGATTTTGTAATAATATAATGTTAAAATAACTGTGCTCTATATTAAATTTATATAGATTGTTAAGTGGGAGCGCGGATTAAAGCAATATGACCACTCGCGAAAAAATATTTATTAGGAGGTGTTTTTCGTGCCAAAAAATATAACGAAAAAAATAAAATTACAAATTTCTGCCGGAAAAGCGACGCCTGCTCCACCTGTTGGAACAGTTTTAGGGCCAGCTGGAATTAATTTACAGGAGTTTTGTACAAGGTTTAACGATGCTACAAGGGATAAAATGGGAGATGTATTACCTATTGAACTTTCTATTTATGAAGATCGTTCATTTGACTTTAAAGTTAAAACTCCACCAGCAGCGTTTTTATTAAAGAAGAGTGCAAAAATTTCTAAAGCTAGTTCACAAGGTTCAAAAGAAACAGTTGCTACTATAAGTAAAGAGGACTTAAGAGAAATTGCAGAAATTAAAAAAGACGATTTGAATGCATATGATATAGATAATGCAATGAAAATTGTTGAAGGCACTGCTCATAATATGGGCATAAAAGTAGAAGAATAAAAAATAAACATATAGGTGTTTACCTATGTGGGAGGACATCCGCAAAAACCACATAAGGAGGATTAATATGAAAGGTAAAAAGTATGTAAAAGCATCAGAAAAAGTAGATAAATCTAAATTATATACTAAAGAAGATGCTGTTAAATTAGTGAAAGAAACTAGTATATCTAAATTTGATGGTACAATTGAAATTGCTGTTAGACTAAATGTTGATACAAAAAAAGCTGACCAACAATTAAGAGGTGCTATTGTATTACCGCATGGAACAGGAAAATCCAAAAGAGTTTTAGTGATTGCTAAAGGTGATCAAGCTAAGATTGCTACTGAAGTTGGAGCTAATTTTGTTGGTGATGCAGAAATATTAGAAAAAATAGAAAAAGAAAATTGGTTGGATTTTGATGTTATGATAGCAACTCCAGATATGATGCCTGCATTAGGAAAATTGGGGAAAATTTTAGGGCCAAAAGGTTTAATGCCTAATCCTAAAGTTGGAACAGTTACAACAGATGTAAAAAAAGCAGTTGAGGATATAAAAAAAGGAAGAGTAGAATACAGAACAGACTCTTTTGGGATTGTCCATGCAATTATTGGAAAAGCTTCATTTGAAGAAAATAAATTAATAGAAAATTTAGATGAGTTTATGGAAATAATAAAAAAATCTAAACCTTCAACAGTAAAGGGAAGTTATATAAAAACTATATCAATATCATCAACTATGGGACCTGGAATAAAAATTGATATAAATTCCTTTGACAAATAAAATAAAATTGTATATAATACATATTATACATTTGAAAAAAACTTAATATTAACCCGTAGATAGTAGGGGCGCAAGCATAATTTTCCTACGGAGGGCAAAAAAATAATTAAAAGTTATTTTAATGCTCTCATATCTATAAATATGAGAGTTTTTTATATCAATATTTTAATAAGGAGGTGTATTATGGCTAATCAAAAAACGTTAGAAAAGAAAAAAAATATAGTTTCTGAGATTGTTGATAAAATCAATGACTCGTCATCTGTTATATTTTTTGATTATAGAGGATTGACTGATGAAGAAATTACAGAGTTAAGAAAGAAACTTAGGGAAAGCGATTCTGATATGAAAGTTTATAAAAATACTCTTACTAAAAGAGCTTTAGATAATGTAAAATTAGTAATGGATGAATGCGTTAAAGGGCCAAGTGCTATAGTATATAGTAAAGATGTTGTATCACCAGTAAAAGTAATTATGGATTATGCAAAAAAACACGATAAATTAACTGTAAAAGGTGGTATAATTGACGGTGAAGTTTCTACAATTGAAAATTTAACAAAACTTTCAACTATCCCATCTAGAGAAGGATTACTTACTATGCTTGCAGGTGGTATGATAGGAATTGCAAAAGATCTAAGTGTAGCGTTAAATTTATACGCTGAACAAAAAAGTGAATAAAAATAAGGAGGAATATAAAATGGCAAAATTAACAAGAGAAGATTTTATTAGTGCTTTAAAAGAAATGACTTTATTAGAAATTAAAGATTTAGTAGATGCTATGAAAGAGGAGTTTGGAGTAGATCCAAGTGCTGTTGCAGTTACTGCTGCCCCTGCTGGTGGAGAAACTGTAGAAGAAAAAACAAACTTTGATGTTGTTTTAACTGCTGCTGGACCTAACAAAATAGCGGTTATTAAAATAGTTAGAGAAGCTACTGGCTTAGGATTAGTTGATGCTAAGAAGTTAACTGAAGCTGGTGGAGCAATTAAAGAAGGAATTTCTAAAGAAGATGCTGAAAGCTTAAAATCACAACTGGAAGAAGCTGGAGCTACTGCAGAGCTAAAGTAATGATAACAAATTAATCTATGCTAAAATGTGTGTAGATTTTTTTCTTTATAATAACAGGAGTGATAATATGTCACATTATTTTACTAATGATAATGTTAAATCAAATATAAAAAAAATAGATGCTGTTTTAAAAGGGAAGCGCTATTCTTTTTTTACTGATATTGGTGTTTTTTCTAAATCAGGTATAGATTTTGGTACTAGATTATTGTTAGAAAATATAAATAATATTCAAGGTAAAGTTTTAGATGTTGGCTGTGGATATGGTGTAATTGGTATATTTGTTAGAGATAATTTTGATTGTTTTGTTGACATGATAGATATTAATCAAAGAGCGATAGAATTAAGTAAAAAAAATATAAAATTGAATTCACTTGAAAAAATAAAAGTTTTTTTTAGTGATGAATATAAGAATGTTACTGAACGTTATGATTATATAATAACAAATCCTCCCATTAGGGCTGGAAAAAATATAGTTTATAAAATATTAATATCTGCAAAAGAATATTTAAAAGATGAAGGAAAATTGTTTTTTGTTATAAAAAAAGAGCAAGGTGCTAAGTCTGTTATTAAAGATTTGAATGATATATATATAATGTCAATAATTAGCAAAAAAAGTGGTTTTTATATTATAAGTGAACAAAAAAAACAATAATTTATTGTTTTTAAGAATTTATTGCGCGTTTTCGTTGACTTATTGAGTTTTATTTGATAGAATTTTAAATTGGTACTGTGTTCTTTTTTTTTAACACAAGTTCTTTGAAAAAGTACAAATTTTATGGGGTGAAAAGATGGCTTATAAATTAAAAAAATTTGGTTCACATCGTGAAAGAGCAACGTTCTCAAAAGTTGGTAATTTCCTAGAATTAGAGGATTTGCTTGACATTCAAAAAAAATCATATGAATGGTTTACTACAGAAGGAATAAAAGAGGTATTAGGTGATTTATTTCCAATAGAAAGTTTTTCTGGTAATCTTTCTTTGGATTTTGGAGATTATGTTTTTGAAACTCCAAGACATTCAATTAAAGAATGTAAAGATAGAAATCTTACATATGCATCACCGTTAATTGTTCAAGCTCGTTTGTTTAATAATGAAACAGGAGAGGTTAAGGAACAGGAAATATTTTTAGGTGATATGCCGCTAATGACTGAGGGTGGAACCTTCATTATTAATGGTGCAGAAAGAGTTATAGTTTCTCAATTGGTTCGTTCTCCAAGTGTGTACTATACAAAACAGATTGATAAAAATGGTAGGGTTATGTTTGCGTCGCAAGTTATTCCTACTAGAGGTACTTGGTTAGAATATGAAGTTGATGCTAGAGATGTTATTTATGTTAGAATAGATAGAACAAGAAAAGTTCCTATTACAACACTTTTAAGATCTTTTGGATTATCTAATGATAATGACATAATAAATTTATTTGGGGATGATCCTTATATAGCAAATACAATTGCTAAAGATTCAACTAAAAACACTGATGAAGCTTTAATTGAAATTTATGAAAAATTAAGACCAGGCGAACCGGCTACTTTAGATAGCGCGAAGAATCAATTGATTACTAGATTTTTTGATGAATTTAGATATGATTTAGCGAAGGTTGGACGTTATAAATTTAATAAAAAATTAGATGTTTGCGATCGTTTATTAAATAATCGTATTGCAGAAAATATAAAAGTTAACGGTGAAGTAATTGTTGAAAAAGGGACACTTATTACAAAAGAAATTCTTGACAATATAAAACCTTATCTTAAAGATGGATATGGACTTAAAAAAGTGTTAATAAATGAAGAACTTGACAATGCTAATTATGTACAAGTAATAAAAGTTTATTCTAATGTTAACAAAAATCAGATAGTTAAAATAGTTGGTAATGATCAAAGGTTAGATATTAAGAGATTAACAATTTCTGATATTTATGCTTCTGTTTCGTATTATTTAAATTTATTGCAAGGAATAGGTAATCTTGATGAGATAGATCATCTTGCTAATAGACGTGTTCGTCAAGTTGGTGAACTGTTACAAAATCAATTTAGGATTGGTTTGGCAAGGATGGAAAGAATAATCAGGGATAAGATGAGTACTGTTGATTTAGAAACAGTAACTCCAAAAATACTTGTAAATATAAGGCCTTTAACAGCTATAATAAAAGAGTTGTTTGGTTCTTCTCAATTATCTCAATTTATGGATCAAATTAATCCCATAGCAGAACTTACTAACAAAAGACGTTTATCTGCATTAGGACCTGGTGGTTTATCTAGAGATAGAGCAGGTATGGAAGTTCGTGATGTTAACCCATCACATTATGGAAGAATTTGTCCTATAGAGTCTCCAGAAGGTCAAAACATAGGTCTAATTACTTCACTTGCTAGTTATGCTAAGATAAATGAGTATGGTTTTATAATGACACCTTACATAAAAGTTAAGGATGGAAAATCATTAGAAGATATAGAATATTTAACAGCTGATGAAGAAAGAGATTATGTTATATCTCAAGCAACTATTAATATAGATGATTCTAAAAATATAACAGATGATACTGTAACTGCTCGTTATAGAGGAGATACTATAATCGCTAAAAAGAGTGAGATAAATTATATAGATGTTTCACCTCAACAAATTGTTTCAATTACTACTAGTTGTATTCCGTTTTTGGATAATGATGATGCGACACGTGCTCTTATGGGTGCAAACATGCAACGTCAAGCTCTACCTTTATTAAAAACTGAAGCCCCATTAGTTGCTACAGGTGTTGAATATATCGCTGCTAGAGATAGTGGTGCTGTAATAGTTGCTAAAGCTGATGGTGTTGTAGAATATGTAGATGCAAGAAAAATTGTTGTAAAGAATGCATTGGGCAAGGATATATATCATTTATTAAATTATGAACGTTCTAATATTGCAACTTGTTATCATCAAAAAGCAATAGTTAAAGTTGGTGATAAAGTAACTGCTGGTATGGTTATTGCAGATGGTCCTAGTACGGATATGGGAGAACTTGCTTTAGGAAAAAATGTAGTTGTAGCATTTATGACATTTAAAGGATACAACTATGAGGATGCTGTTATTTTAAATGAAAAATTAGTTAAAGATGATGCATACACATCTCTTAGAATAGAAAATTATGAAATACAATGTCGTGATACTAAATTAGGACCAGAAGAAATTACTAGAGATATTCCTAATGTTAGTGAAGATGCTAGAAAAAATTTGGATTCTAGTGGTATTGTTAGAATTGGTACAGAAGTAAAAGAAGGAGATATTTTAGTTGGTAAAGTTACTCCTAAAGGTATGGTTGAACTTACTTCTGAGGAAAAATTATTACACGCAATATTTGGAGAAAAGACAAGAGAAGTAAGAGATACATCGTTAAGAGTTGAACATGGTGAAGGTGGTATTGTTCACGATGTAAAAATAACAACTAAAAAAGATAATGACGAATTACCAAGTGGTGTTAACATGGTGGTTCGTGTGTCTATTATTCAAAAAAGAAAAATGTCAATAGGGGATAAAATGGCAGGGCGTCATGGTAATAAAGGTGTTGTTTCACTAATATTACCTGAAGAAGATATGCCATATTTACCAGATGGTACACCAGTAGATATTATGCTTAACCCACAAGGTGTTCCTTCACGTATGAATATTGGCCAAATATTAGAATTACATCTTGGTATGGCTGCAAAAAAATTAGGAATACATACAGCAACACCTGTATTTGATGGTGCAACACTTGAAGATATTAATGAAATTATTGAAGAATCAGGAATGGACCTTGATGGAAAGACTGTTCTTTATGATGGGCGTACTGGTGAAACTTTTGAAAACAGGGTTAGTGTTGGTGTAATGTACATGATAAAACTTTATCATATGGTTGATGATAAAATTCACGCTAGAAGTACAGGACCTTACTCTTTAGTAACTCAACAACCACTTGGAGGAAAAGCTCAATTTGGTGGCCAAAGATTTGGAGAAATGGAAGTTTGGGCATTATATGCTTATGGTGCTGCTAATATACTACAAGAAATTTTAACTATAAAATCTGATGATGTTGTTGGAAGAGTAAAAGCTTATGAAGCGTTAGTTAAAGGAAATCAAATACAACAAGCGGGGATTCCAGAGTCCTTTAGAGTTTTAGTTAAAGAGTTTCAAGCGTTAGGTTTAGATATAGCTATGATAAATGAAAATGATGAAGTTGTTGATTTAAAACAATTAGAAGAAGAAGAATCAAAAGAAAATGTGTTATTGTCTATTGATGAAATAAAAGATGATTCAATATTAGAAACTGATGAAAACTCAGATGATAAACAAGAAAGACAACTTGAAGGGAGTGAAGAATAATGATGGATGCTAATAAATTTGAAGGCATTAAAATTGCTATTGCTTCCTCAGAAAAGATTCGTTCTTGGTCACATGGTGAAATAAAAAAGGCTGAAACAATTAATTATAGAACGTTAAAACCAGAAAAGGATGGATTGTTTTGTGAAAAGATTTTCAGTCCTTCTAAAGATTATGAGTGTTCTTGTGGAAAATATAAAAGATTAAGATATAAAGATATAGTTTGTGATAGATGTGGTGTAGAAGTAACAAAAGCTAAAGTTAGACGTGAACGTATGGGACATATTGAGTTAGCTGCACCAGTATCTCATATTTGGTTCTTTAAAGGCACACCATCAAGAATGGGACTTATACTTGATATGTCTCCTAGAGATTTAGAGGAAATTTTATATTTTGTTTCTTATGTAGTACTTGATGCTGGTATAGCGCCTCTTCAAAAAAAGCAGACTTTATCTGATAAAGAATATCATACATATTATGAAAAATATGGTGCTGGTTTTGAAGTTGGTATGGGTGCTGAAGCGGTTAAAAGGTTATTAGAAGAAGTTGACTTAGAAAAAGAAACAAAAGAAATAAAAGAAGAATTAGAAAATGCACAAGGTCAAAAAAGAGTTAGATTAATAAAAAGGTTAGAAGTTTTAGATTCGTTCTGTAAGTCTGGTAATAAACCTGAATGGATGATTTTATCAGCTTTACCTGTAATACCACCTGAATTGCGTCCTATGATTCAAATAGATGGCGGAAGATTTGCAACAAGTGATTTAAATGATTTATATAGACGTGTAATAAATAGAAATAATCGTTTAAAAAAATTAATTGAATTAAGTGCACCTTCTATTATTGTTAGAAATGAAAAGCGTATGCTTCAAGAAGCGGTAGATGCATTGTTTGATAATGGTAGAAGAGGAAGAAACGTAACCGGAGCATCAAATCGTCCTTTAAAATCTTTAAGTAGTATACTAAAAGGAAAACAAGGAAGATTTAGACAAAATCTTTTAGGTAAGCGTGTTGATTATTCGGGTCGTTCTGTTATAGTTGTTGGACCGGATTTAAAAATGTATCAATGTGGTATTCCTAAAGAAATGGCTCTTGAGTTATTTAAACCACATGTAATAAAATTATTAGTAGAAAAAGAAATTGTTCACAATATAAAAAGTGCTAAAAAGATAATAGAAAATAAAGATGAAAGAGTATGGGATATAGTAGAGGAAGTAATAAAGGAACACCCAGTACTTTTAAATCGTGCTCCTACTTTACATAGATTAGGAATTCAAGCGTTTGAACCTAAGTTAATAGATGGAAGAGCTATAAGATTGCATCCTCTTGTTACAACTGCATTTAATGCTGACTTTGATGGGGACCAAATGGCCGTTCATGTACCTCTTAGTGAAGAAGCGCAAGCAGAAGCTAGAATTTTAATGTTAGGTGCTAATAATATTTTATCGCCAAAAGATGGTAAACCTATAGTAACACCTACACAAGATATGATTTTAGGAAATTACTATATAACAATTGAAAAAACAGGACATAAATATGAAGGAAGAGCATTTAAAGATACTAATGAAGCTTTAATGGCATATGAAAGAAACGAAATAGATCTTCATACTAGAATTATTGTGCCTGTTAATTCGTTTAAGTATAAAATATTCCCTGACTTTCAAAAAAACAAATATTTAGTGACTACAGTTGGTAAAATAAAGTTTAATGAAATTTTACCTGATACTTTCCAATATATTAATGAAGCATCTACTGAGAATGTCGAAATGATTACACCAAATAAGTTTTTTATTGAAAGAGGAAAAAATATAAAGGAAGAAATATCGAAATTACCTTTAGGCAAACCTTTTGCTAAAGGGGATTTAGAAAATATTATTGCACAAGTGTTCAAAAGACATAAAACGACAGATACTTCTATATTCTTAGATAAACTAAAAGATTTAGGCTTTCATTATTCTACAAAAGCAGGAATAACAATTGCGGTTAGTGATATTGTTACAAGTGAAAATAAACCTGAAATATTAAAAAAGAGTAGTGATCTAGTTGGTAAAATAAACAAACAATTTCAAAGAGGGTTAATAACAGATGAAGAAAGATTTAAGAAGGTAATAGAAGTTTGGTCTGATGCAAAATTAGAAATACAAGATGAACTTGAAAAATTTTCAAATGAAGATTCTAGTAATCCAATATTTATAATGATGAGATCAAAAGCTCGTGGTAATATTAGTAACTTTACACAACTTGCGGGTATGCGTGGACTTATGTCTAAACCTAGTGGTGAATCTGTAGAAATTCCTGTTACATCTTCATTTATAGAAGGATTATCAGTTTCAGAGTTTTTCTTATCTACACATGGTGCTCGTAAAGGTAGTGCTGATACAGCTCTTAAAACTGCTGAATCAGGATATTTAACAAGAAGACTTGTTGATGTTGCACAGGATGTAATTGTTCGTGAAGAGAATTGTGAAACGTTATTAGGTGTTTCTGTTAGGGAAATACTAGATGAAAAAGCAGGAACAGTTATAGAAAATTTATATGATAGAATTTTAGGTAGATATACTAACAAAAGAGTAATTAATCCTGAAACCAAAGAGTTAATAATTGAAAAAGGTGAGTTAATTACTGAAAATATTGCAGATAAAATAGTAAAAGCAGGAATTAAATCTGTAGAAATAAAATCAATATTAACATGTAAAGCTTCAAATGGTGTTTGTCGTAAGTGTTATGGACGTAATTTAGCAACTGGAAATGTTGTTGAACTAGGTGAGGCAGTAGGAATTATGGCTGCTCAGTCAATTGGGGAACCTGGTACTCAATTAACCATGAGAACATTCCATACCGGAGGTGTTGCTGGTGGTGACGATATTACACAAGGTTTACCTCGTGTTCAAGAATTGTTTGAAGGAAGAAACCCAAAAGGAAAAGCTGCAATTGCTGAAATACAAGGTAAAATTACAAGTATAGAAAATGTTAATGGTAAGTATAAGATAATTATTGTTAATGATGTTGAAACCAAAGAACATGTTACAAATTATGGTTCAAAACTTTCGGTTCAAGTTGGACAAGAAGTTAAACCGGGAGCAAAATTAACAGAAGGTAATATTAATCCTAAAGAATTACTTGCAGTTACTGATCCAATTACTGTACAAGAATATATTTTAAAAGAAATTCAAAAAGTATATTGTACACAAGGTGTAGGTATTTCTGATAAACATATTGAGATTATGGCAAGAAGAATGATATCTAGAATTAGAATATCAGATCAAGGGGATTCTACAATGTTATTAGGGAAACTTGTTCCATTAAATCAATTTACTGAAAGTAATAAAAAATTAATATTAGAAGGTAAGAAACCAGCTGTTGGTAGACCTATATTGCTAGGTATAACAAAAGCTTCTCTTGAAACTGATTCTTTCCTTTCTGCCGCATCGTTCCAAGAAACTACAAGAATATTAACTGATGCTGCAATAAAAGGTAAGGTAGATAAGTTACAAGGATTAAAAGAAAATGTTATTATTGGGAAACTGATACCAGCTGGTACGGGTGCTAAAAAATATTCTGAAGTAGAATTTGATTTAGAATCAGAATTTATTGATGATGAACCTTTTGATGTTTTAGAAGAAAAATTAACTGATTAAGACTTGAGTAATCAAGTCTTTTTTCTGTAATACATAGTTTATTAAACTATATATTGTTTTCTTTAATATTGTAAATAATCCTCTTAAATGGTAAAATTAATAATAGATAATAAAGAGGCGATAGAAATGGATAAAGTATATGATTTTTTAATAAAAGATTTAGGAATTAAACCAGGGGAAGCTGTTATAGTAGGAGTCTCAGGTGGAGCAGACTCTATGGCGTTACTATATCTTTTGTCACAGATAAAAAAAGAGTGTGATATATATATAATTTGTGCACATGTTAATCATAATGTTAGAAAAGAAAGCGATTATGAAAAAAGTTTTATTGAAAAGTATTGTGATAATAATCAAATATATTTTGAGAGCATGAAGATAGACGAGTATGGTGATGATAATTTTCACAACGAAGCACGTAGCAAAAGATATACATATTTTTTAAATATGGTGAAAAAATATGGGGCTAGATATTTATTTACTGCACATCATGCTGATGACTTAATAGAAACAATACTTATGAGAATTGCTCGTGGTTCCACATTAAGGGGATATGGAGGATTTTCTAAAATAATAGATATGGGAGATTATAAAATTATTAGACCATTTATCAATATACCTAAGTCTGAAATATTAGATTATAATAAAGAAAAAGGTATAAAACATATGGAAGACTCTTCAAATAAAAAAGATAAGTATACAAGAAACAGGTATAGAAAATATGTTTTGCCTTTTTTGAAAAAGGAAGATCCTAATATTCACGAAAAGTTTATAAAATTTAGTCAAACTTTGTTGGAGTGTAATGAATATATTGATAAACAAATGGAACATGTTATAAAAGAGGTGTTTAATCAGAATATATTAAATATAGAAAAATTTGTTGAACTAGATAAAATAATACAATATAGGATAATAAATTCTATATTAGAAACAATTTATCAAGATGACCTTATTTTGATTTCTGATGTACACAGTAATTTAATTTATAAATTAATAAAAAGTAATAAATCAAATTCTTGTGTTAGATTGCCTAACAATATAAATGTAAATAAAAGTTATAATACAGTAACTTTCATTAATGAACCTGTTGAACATAATGATTATGAAATAGAACTATCTAATTATGTTAATCTTTCTAACGGTATGAATTTAGAAATAGTAGAGAAATCACAGGCTAATAACAATTATGTATGTAGATTAAATAGTAAAGAATTAAAAATGCCTTTATATGTTAGAAACAGAAAATTAGGTGATAGAATGGAAATAAAGGGGTTATTAGGTAGAAAAAAAATAAAAGATATTTTTATTGATGAAAAGATTCCTATAGATGATAGAGAAAACTGGCCTATTGTATTAGACTCTTCTGATAAAATAGTTTGGTTACCTGGATTAAAAAAATCAAAATATGATAAGGAAAAATCCGAAAAATATGATATAATAATCAAGTATTATTAAATGGAGGTACATATGAAGAAAAAAAATACAATTAAAAAAGGTTTACTACCTTATATATTTCTATTAGTATTAGCGGTATTTATTATATTTTCAACTGATATATTTAATAGTAAGGTAAACATATTAACTTATGATGAGTTTTCTGATTCATTAAATAAAGGTGAAATATTAGAATTATCAATTATTCCTAGGGATAGGGCTAAAATATATGAAGTTCGTGGTAGATTAGAAGGATATGAAGAAAGAGAAACTTTTTTTGTTAAGGTTCCTTTGTCAGAGTCAATTATATCAAGGATATTAGATTCAAAAGATGAAAATGAATTTATATTAAAAGCAGAGTCTGATCCTGAATCAGGTACATTTTGGTTGTTTTTAGTAAATATATTACCAATATTATTGCTGATTGGTGCTGTTTTCTTCTTTTTCTCTAGACAAGTAGGGGGCGCTAATAAGTCTTTAGATTTTGGAAAAAGTAGAGCTAAACTAAACGAGGAAAATAAGAAAGTAACATTTAATGAAGTAGCTGGATTAATAGAAGAAAAGGAAGAAGTTTCAGAACTTATAGATTTTTTGAAAAATCCTAAAAAATTTCAAAAGCTTGGTGCAAGAATACCAAAAGGGGTTTTATTAGTAGGCCCTCCTGGGACTGGTAAAACTTTACTTGCTAGAGCGGTTGCTGGTGAAGCTAATGTACCATTTTATTTTATAAGTGGTTCTGATTTTGTTGAATTATTTGTAGGTATAGGTGCTTCTCGTGTTAGAGATATGTTTAAACAAGCTAAACAAAACGCACCATGTTTGATTTTCATTGATGAAATAGATGCAGTAGGTAGACAAAGAGGAACAGGGTTAGGTGGTGGACATGATGAACGTGAACAAACACTTAATCAACTACTTACAGAAATGGATGGATTTGGTGTTAACGAAGGTATAATTATAATAGCAGCGACAAATAGACCTGATGTATTAGATCCAGCGTTATTAAGACCGGGTAGGTTTGATAGACAAGTAACTGTTAATCTACCAGATGTAAAAGGTAGAGAAGAAATATTAGGAGTTCATGCTAAAAATAAAGTTTTTGCCAAAAATATTAAAATGGCTAATATTGCAAAGAGAACTGTAGGCTTTAGTGGAGCAGATTTAGAAAATCTTCTTAATGAAGCTGCATTGCTTGCGGTTCGTAGAAATAAACAATATATAACTATGAGTGAAATAGATGAAGCTACAGACAGAGTTTTAATGGGACCTGCTAAAAAAAGTAAAAAATATACTGAAAAAGAAAAATCAATGGTTGCACATCATGAAGCAGGACATGTAGTAATCGGGTTAAAATTAGACGATGCTAATGATGTTCATAAAGTAACTATTATTCCCCGAGGATATGCTGGTGGATACGCAATGATGTTACCTAAAGAAGAAACTTATCTAGAAACAAAAAATGAATTGTTAGAAAGAATTACTGGTTTACTTGGTGGACGTGTAGCAGAAGAATTAATTTATGGAGAGGTTAGCACAGGGGCTCATAATGATTTTGAACAAGCAACAAAAATAGCAAGAGCTATGGTTACAGAATATGGTATGAGTGATTTAGGACCTATGCAGTTAGAACAAAGAGACAAGGGTGTTTTCCTTGGTAGAGATTATAATAAATCTAGAAATTTTTCAAATGAAGTTGCTCATGAAATAGATCAAGAAATGAGAAAAATAATAAAAGGCTGTTATAAGAAATCAAAAGAAATATTAAATGAAAATATTGATTTGTTAAAACTTATAGCAAACACACTTATAGAGCATGAAACTCTTACTAAAGAGGAAATTGATCATTTGATAGAACATGGAGAATTACCAGAAGAGGAATTAGAAGAATCAGTAAATGAAAAAACTGAACCTAAAACAGAAGAAAAAACAGATAAAAAAACAAAAAAAACAACTAAAAAAGAAGAAAAATAATTTCTTCTTTTATTTTTTTTAAAAAATTAGTCATAAATTAACAAAATAACGAAAAGTGGAATAATTTTTGTTGACATGCATATAATAAAATGTTATATTAGTCTTGTTTGAAAAAAAACGTAGGTTTTGTGAAAGCAAAACTTATATTTAAATTAAAAATGAAACACCAGGGTATGTGTAAAAGTGGAAGGAGGAATAATATGCCAACAATCAATCAATTGGTTAGAAAAAAGAGAACTAAAAAGGTAAGAAAAAGTAACTCTCCTGTTTTAGGAATACGTTTAAATACAATTGCTAGAAAAGAGACTAAACAAAATTCACCTCAAAAACGTGGGGTATGTACTCGTGTAGGAACAATGACACCTAAAAAACCAAACTCAGCTTTAAGAAAATATGCTAGGGTTCGTCTAAGTAATGGTATGGAGGTAACTTGTTATATACCAGGAGAAGGTCATAATTTACAAGAACATAGTGTTGTGTTAATTCGTGGTGGACGTGTAAAAGACTTAATTGGTGTTCGTTACCATGTTGTTCGTGGAACATTAGATACAGCGGGAGTTCAAAATCGTAATCAAGGACGTTCTAAATATGGTACAAAGAAACCTAAAAAATAATTAATATTTACTTAGGAAGGAGAATAGAAATGCGTAAAAGAAGAGCAGAAAAAAGAGATGTTTTACAAGATCCTGTTTATAATTCTAAAATAGTTACTAAGTTAATAAATCAAATTATGAACGATGGAAAAAGAGGTAAAGCGCAAACAATTTTATATGATGCTTTTAATGTTATAAAAGAACAAACAAATCAAGAACCAATGGAAGTTTTTGATAAAGCACTAGAAAATATTAAACCTGCGTTAGAAGTAAAAACAAGAAGAGTTGGTGGTGCTAACTATCAAGTACCTATGGAAGTAAGAGATGAAAGAAGTGAAGCATTAGGGCTTCGTTGGTTAGTACAATATGCAAGGTTAAGAAGTGGTAAAACTATGTCTGAGAAACTTGCATATGAAATAATTGATGCATCTAATGGTACTGGTGGATCAGTTAAAAAACGTGAAGATGTACATAGAATGGCAGAAGCTAATAAAGCGTTTGCACATTATCGTTGGTAGGAAGGAGTTTAAGTATGGCACGTGAATATACATTAGATAAAACTCGTAATATAGGTATAATGGCACATATTGATGCTGGTAAAACAACGTTTTCTGAACGTGTTTTGTTTCATACTGGTAAAATTCATAAAATTGGTGAGACACATGATGGTGCAGCGCAAATGGATTGGATGGAACAGGAAAAAGAACGGGGTATAACAATTACATCAGCAGCAACAACAGCATTTTGGAAGAAACATCGTATAAATGTAATTGATACTCCAGGTCACGTAGACTTTACTATTGAAGTAACAAGAAGTCTTAGGGTTTTAGATGGAGCTATTGCTTTATTAGACGCTAATGCAGGTGTAGAGCCTCAAACAGAAAATGTTTGGAGACAAGCAACAAACATGAAGGTTCCGCGTTTAATTTTTGTAAATAAGATGGATAAATTAGGAGCGGATTTTTATGCAAGTGTAAAAAGTGTTCATGATCGTTTAGGTATTAAAGCGTATCCAATACAAATACCTATTGGGGCTGAAAATGATTTCAATGGTATAATAGATCTAGTAACACAAAAAGCATATGAGTATGATGGTGGTGCAGGTGAAGAACCTAAGGAAATTGAAATACCTTCAGATTTAGTTGATATAGTTGCTGAAAAAAGAAATGATTTAATAGAGGCTATTGCTGAATTTAATGATGAATTAATGGAAACTTATTTAGAAGGTAATGAATTATCTATTGAACTTATTAAAAAATCAATAAGAAAAGGTGTACTTCAAGTTAAGTTTTTCCCTGTACTTTGTGGTACAGCATTAAATAATAAGGGTGTTAAACTTGCTTTAGATGCAGTGTTAGATTATTTACCATCACCTTTAGACGTTGAAGCGTTTCAATGTACTACAATGGATGGTGCCTCAGCAGAAAGGCATCCTTCAGATGATGAACCTTTTGCGGCATTGGCATTTAAAATTATGACTGATCCTTTTGTTGGTAGATTATCATTTTTTAGAGTTTACTCAGGAAAGTTGTCAAGTGGTTCGTATGTATTAAATTCTAATAAAAATGTTAAAGAGAGAGTTGGCCGTTTATTGGAAATGCATGCAAACACTAGAACTGAAATAAGTGAGGCTTATACTGGTGATATAGCTGCAGCAGTAGGATTAAAAAACACTACTACAGGAGAAACATTATGTGATGAAAAGAAACCTGTTATATTAGATCCAATGGATTTCCCAGAGCCTGTAATATCAGTTGCTATTGAACCTAAATCTAAAGCAGATCAAGAAAAAATGGGAACTGCGTTGGTAAAACTTGCTGAAGAAGATCCTACATTTAAACAATATACAGATCAAGAAACAGGACAAACGGTTATATCTGGTATGGGTGAACTACACTTAGATGTACTAGTAGATCGTATGAAAAGAGAGTTTAATGTAGAGGCTACAGTTGGAAAACCACAAGTTGCTTACAGAGAAACACTAACACAAGTTGGTCAATGTGAAGGTAAATATATAAAACAATCTGGTGGTAGAGGACAATATGGACATGTTTGGATTAAGTTTGAACCAAATCATGAAAGAGGATATGAATTTGTTGACCAAATTGTTGGTGGGGTTGTTCCAAGAGAATACATACCAGTAACAGATAAAGGTGTACAAGAATCTATGAAAAGTGGTATTCTTGCTGGATATCCTATGGTAGATATTAAAGCAACTTTATATGACGGTTCATATCATGATGTTGACTCATCAGAAATGGCGTTTAAAATAGCTGCTAGTTTATCATTAAAAGAAGCTAAAAATAAATGTAAACCTGTATTATTAGAACCTATTATGAAAGTAGAAGTAGTTACACCAGAAGAATATTTTGGTAATGTTATGGGAGATTTAACATCAAGAAGAGGAAGACCTATGTCACAAGAGACAAGAGGTAACGCTATAATGTTAACAGTAATGGTTCCACTTTCTGAAATGTTTGGATATGCTACAAGTTTACGTTCAAATTCACAAGGTCGTGCAACATTTGTGATGTTCCCAGACCATTATGAAGAAGTGCCAAAAAGTATCTCAGAAGAGATAATTAAAAGAAATGGCGCAAAATAACTTTGAAAAATACTTGCAAAAAATTCAAGTATTAGATAAAATATAATAGTAAATAAAAAAGGAGGAAAATAAAATGGCAAAAGAAAAATTTAATCGTTCAAAAGAACATGTTAATATTGGTACAATTGGACACGTTGATCATGGTAAAACTACATTAACTGCAGCTATCACAACAGTTTTATCTAAAACTGGTGGTGCAAAGTTAATGAATTATGATCAAATTGATGCTGCTCCAGAAGAAAAGGAACGTGGTATTACAATTTCTACATCACACGTAGAATATGAAACTGAAAAAAGACATTATGCACACGTAGATTGCCCAGGTCATGCTGACTATGTTAAAAATATGATTACAGGTGCTGCTCAAATGGATGGTGGTATATTAGTTATAGCGGCAACTGATGGGCCTATGGCTCAAACTCGTGAGCATATATTACTTGCTCGTCAAGTAGGTGTACCTAAAATGGTTATATTCTTAAACAAATGTGATCTTGTAGACGATCCAGAATTATTAGACTTAGTTGAAATGGAAGTAAGAGAATTATTATCTTCTTATGGATTTGATGGAGACAATACTCCAATAATTCGTGGTTCAGCATTAAAATCTCTTGAAGGTGATGCTGAATATGAAAAATCAATTACTGAATTAATGGATGCAGTTGATGAGTGGATTCCTACTCCAGAAAGAGATGTTGATAAACCATTCTTAATGTCAATTGAAGATGTATTTACAATCACAGGACGTGGAACTGTTGTTACAGGACGTGTTGAACGTGGACAATTAAAATTGAATGAAGAAGTAGAAATTGTAGGTTTAAAGGACACTAGAAAAACTGTTGTTACAGGAATCGAAATGTTCCGTAAACAATTAGATTATGCTCAAGCAGGAGATAATGCTGGTGTATTATTACGTGGTGTTACTCGTGAGGATGTTGAACGTGGTCAAGTATTAACTAAACCAGGTACAGTTACTCCACACAAAAAGTTTGAAGCAGAAGTATATGTTCTTAGTAAAGAAGAAGGTGGACGTCATACTCCGTTCTTCTCAAATTACAGACCACAATTCTATTTTAGAACTACAGATGTAACTGGTGTTGTAGAATTACCTGAAGGTGTTGAAATGGTTATGCCAGGTGATAAAATTCAAGTTAAAGTAGAATTAATACACCCAATTGCAATTGAAAATGGTACTAAATTCTCAATCCGTGAAGGTGGTAGAACTGTTGGTGCTGGTGTAGTTAGTAATATTATAGAATAGTAATTGTGTAATAAATAACTAACTAAAAAATTAATACTTTTAATGGATCAAGGTGAATTCCTTGGTCTTTTTTTGTTATTTGGTTAAAAAAAAGTCACATGTATATGTGCCTTTTTTTAATGTTTCTTTAAGTTTCTACCAAAAAGTTTTTCAATAATTTTTAAATTTTTATATGTTTTATAATAAGGTTTATTGGTAATTATATTAAATTCACCTATATATTCTTTTACATTAGCATTAAATCCAGTTTTGAAATCATATAATCCATAATATTTACTTTCTGGATTGAAGTCTCCTGTAATACCATTAAAGTGAAATTTTGTATATCCTTCTTTAGAGTATTTTTCAATAATTTTCCATTTAAGTAGATAGTTAGCATTAAATTTTTTGTATTTACAATCAATACCATCAATTAAGAAGAATACCTCGTTATCATATTTTATAATAGCATTTGCTGCTATTACTATTCCATCATGATATGTTTGATTTAATTTTGTTGCTAAAACAACATCTTTTTTATATATATCCAGCAATTTATCGGATTCCATTTTTTTGTTTAATGTTGATATATTGCCAATGTTTTTTTGCATAGATTCACTTAATTCATAATTTGAACTTAATTCGTTTTCATATAAAAGTTTACTATTTTTCAAATATATACTTGGATCAATTTTTGCAAAATATATATCAAACATATCGTATTTCGCAAAGATTTCATAGTAATCTAAATAATAATTAATTTTTCTAGTATGTTTTTTATCAATTAAATCAAAAAATAAATTGATATCATTTTTTGATCCCTTATAAATTTTTATTCCTTTTTTATTAGCAGAACGTATTTTATTTCTAGTCTTTTTGCTAAAAGAGGTAAAAATATTCTTTTGATTTTCTTCTGTTTTTAAAACTGCGTTCCACCTAGGTTTTAAATTTTCAAAATATAAATTAAAACCTGTATGTACATATCCAATTGATTTTAAATGATTTATTATTTCTATTCCATTTTTTTTGTTATTAATTGGTATGCTTTTTACATTTCTATTTATATGCACTATATAAGGATCCATTTTTAAATAAGAAATTCCATTATTAGATAAATATTTTTTTATTAAGTTTGTATAAGCGGTAACTAAATCAAAATTATTGTAATCTATTAAAAATCCTCTTGGAGCATATGCGCATTTGAAGTTAGCAAATAGATTTTGAATAAGTATTAAAGAAGCTGCTAAAATTTTATTGTTATCATTTACTAATGCTATATAAATATCCTTGAAGCCATGTCTTGACATTAAAGTACCATATTGTGAAGTTTGATAAAAATTCTTAAATTCATTTGTTGTAGAGTAATTGTCAAATTGTACTTTGGTTAATTCTACAATACGCACAAGTTTCACCTACCTCTGAAGCGTTTATTATATCATAAAATATTATTATAATAAAGTTAATTTTCCGTTATAATTTATACATTTCAAATCCAAGTGATAACCAGTAGAGTCTTTTTTTATAGTTGATATTAATGGAAAACAATTGTCCTCATAATTATAATTTTCCTTTAATAAATATCCTGTGTTTAATAAATCATAAACATAAACAAATTCTTTGTTTGGATTGTTTTGTAAATATAATTTTCCTGCAAGTAAGATTTCCTGTTTAGATTCGTGTGAAACTTTATAATTTGTATACAAAAAATGTTCGGTAGCGAGTGGTAAAAGGTAAAGACATAAGAATAAACAAAAGAAAACAGAAATAAGTAAATCTTTTATATCAAACTTTTTTTTCATTTTATCCTCCTATTATTATATTACAATAATAATATTATTATGTAAAAAAATCAAGTTATTAAACTTGATTTACATTTGCGGGTTGTATACTATCGCCTTTTTCACATTTGTTTCCCCATGAATCTATTAATGTGTTGTCTTTATATATGCATATTATATCGCAATTATTTGGACATTTTTTACATTCTACACCTTTATTTTCAAATTTAATGTTTTCAATATTTAAATTAAACTCTATATTACTATTCTCTTTTTTTGATAATATTGCTATACCTATTGCTCCAGTTAAATGCCCACATTCATCCACGTATACTTTTTCGTTTAATTCTTTTTCAAATGCTTTAACAACACCTTCGTTTTTACTAACTCCGCCTTGAAAAACTATCGGAGCTTTTATTTTTTTTTCTTTTGCAACATTATTAAGATAATTGTTAACAACTGCATTACATAACCCTGCAATAATATCTTCTTTTTTATAACCTATTTGTGCTTTGTGGACTAAATCAGACTCAGCGAACACTGTGCACCTAGCAGCTATTTTAGTGGGTTTTTTAGATTCTAAAGCTATGTTGCCGAATTCTTTCACATCTACTCCCAATCTTTTTGCCTGTGAGCTTAAAAATGCCCCTGTACCTGCTGCGCATAATGTATTCATTGCATAATCTACAACAATACCATCTTCTATAATTATAATCTTTGAATCTTGCCCACCTATTTCTAATATTGTTTTTACATCTGGGTGTATAGATATTGTACCAACAGCATGAGCTGTTATTTCATTTTTAACAATATTTGCACCTAATATAGTTCCTATTAATTTTCTTGCGCTACCAGTAACCCCTATACCTTTAATAACTATATTTTTGCCTTTTATTTGAAGTTCTAACGATTTAATAATTTTTTTAACAGCGGATATTGGATTACCTTCTGTCCATAAATAAACGCTTGCTAAAATTTTATTGTTATTGTCTAAAATAACCCCTTTTGTAGAAATTGAACCAACATCTATACCTACATAACTGTTATTCATTGTTTTCCCTCCTCATTTTAATCATATCGTAAAAGGCTTCTAATCTTGTTTTTATTCCTTCTTCAGAAGTGTGCGAATCAAAAGTAAAATAAAGTATAGGTATTTTTTCTTTTTTGCTTACTTTTTGTAATATAGACATAGCGCCAATTTCAGGAGTACATCCAAAAGGTTTAGTATGAATTAATCCGTCATACCCTTTTTTTGCTAACATTCTAGCTTCACTCACATTATCTGTACCATCTGCTCCGATAGTATATTTGCAATAATTTCCACATTCTCTTAATATTTTTTTAGTATTAAATCTTTTTTTGATTACTAAATAAGTAACGTTTGTACGCCTAGATATTTCTACATTCATTTTAGCTAAATTTTTTTCTAAAAAATAGTTAGAGAATGGCTCCATACAAGTGTATAATTCACCAATAATACCAATTTTCAAACAATTAGATGGTTTGTTCAATTTTATTTTTCTAAACAATTTATTGTATTTTATATATGTTTTTCTTAAATGTATAAAACCTTTTGTGCTTTCTAAATCTTTATGCATTTCCTTTAATAAATTTTCAAAACTTTTTTCTTCTTCTTCAAAACCAATATTAGCTCTTATATATATATCTATTTTATCCATATAACTAATCATTTTTAAAGTTAATATAGTGTAATATAAAAATTTAACAATAGAAAGTTTCTTATTTATTTTTTTAAACATCCTATACATACTTATAGCGGCTAATTTGTCATTTTCTGTTAATGAATAAAACTCAAAGTTATATCCTAAACCTTTTAAAATTTGTTGTTGAACTTCAGCGTAATAACCATATCTACAACCTCCACCGCATTGCATTAGAATGTTTGCCCCATTTTCTAAAGATTCTATATAATTACCTAAGTTATATTTAAATGGAATACAAACAAAATCCGGACTATATTTACTTCCTAATTCTAAAGTTTTTTTTGTTATAGGTGGTGATAACATTATGTCACAATTTGTAAGTTTAGTTAATAAATATTTTATAGGAATATAATAATTCCCCATATGTGGAAAACTAATTATCTTTTTTTTCAATTATTTTTCACCTTCTTTTTTTCGTTAACTATATCAATAAAACTTTCTATTCTTGTTTGTAACCCAGCTTCACCCGATAATTCATCAATAATTATATTAATGATAGGAAGATTTATTTTGCTCATGCACATTTCGTTAGTTAATGAATCTGGACCACACGGAAAAACAGTTAAAAGTATGATTCCATCTATATGTTTATAGTAATTTACAAGTCCCCCTAGTAATTCTTTGCTATAGGTCCAATATACTTTGTCTGAAATATGAGTATGTTTATTTTTGATTTCTTCTTCATCAAAAACATCGCAATAGATTATATCTGTATTTTGCTTTTTTAAAAGTTTTATAATGGGTTCCCCTATTAATTTATCGTAAGTGTTGTAAGGGTGTGAAACAATTAATATTTTATTTTTAGTGCTTGTATTTAACAAGTTCAATTGATCAAAATATCTTTGTTTTTTACTTTCTTTAAATACATTTTTTGCTATATTGTAAGCTGTTAATATTTCAACGTGACTTTTATTTAAAGATTTTCCAATCTGTATAAAAGCTTTTTTTTCTGTTTTTCCTTTTTTTACATCAATATTATAATTTAGTATTTTTGTATTAAATATATTGTTAACTATGTCATATAAGGCGTAGAAATTTGTACATAATTTTTCGTGTTTTTTTAAACATTCAATTCTAGGTATTAATATATAATCAACTTTGTTTACTAAATAATCAACGTGTCCCATAAATATTTTTAGCGCTAGACAACTTTCGTCAATACTAAGACTTTTGCCTCGTTCTAATATTTCGTTATTTGTTTCAGGGCTATATAATACATTAATACCTAATTCATTAAAGAAACTTTCCCATAAATCATTGTATTTGTAATAGAGTAATGCTTTTGGTATGCCAATAGTAGTGTTTTTGTTGTTCATATAATACTCTCCTATTCTTTACTTATAAAATATATTCTCTTGTTATAAAAAAAATACCTTAGTTATTACTTGTAAATTTTATATGTAAAATAAAATTTATTAAAATTATTATTGTTAACTTTTTTTTAAAATAATAGTATAATAAACTTGGAGGTATAGTATCGTGTTTGAAAATAAAAAAATATTAATTTTAGGCATGGCGAGAAGTGGGTATGAAGCTGCTAAATTATTGATAAAAAGAAATAATACAGTATTTATCAATGACTTAAAAAAGGAACAAGATATAAATCATATAAAGGAATTAGAAGAATTAGGTGTGAAAGTTATTCTTGGAGAACATCCTGGTGATTTACTAACTAGTGAATTTGATTATTTGATAAAGAATCCTGGTATAAGAAACGATCATAAATATGTAAAGTTGGCTAATGATTTAAATATCCCGGTAATAAACGAAGTGGAAATGGCGTATACTCTGATGCCTAAAGATATATCTTTGATAGGAATTACAGGAAGTAATGGCAAAACTACTACAACATCGATTATATATGAAATAATAAAATCATCCGGTAAAAGAGTACATTTAACTGGTAATATAGGATTTCCTTTGTCCTCTTTTGTGGAAAAAATTAAAGAAAAAGATATTGTTATTATGGAAATTTCAGTACAACAGCTGTTTAATGTAAAAAAATTTAAAACAGATATATCTGTTTTAACAAACTTATATCCAGTTCATTTGGATTTTGTTGGTAACTATGATAACTATATTAATATAAAGAAAAGGGTGTTTAATTATCATACAAAAAAAGACTATGCAGTATTAAATTTTGATAATAATGATGTTATGAAAATCAAAAATGACATAATGTCAGATAAAGTTTATTTTTCAAGTGTTAAGGAAAATGTAAATGGTTGTTATATAAAAGATAATCGTATTTACTATTTTGATCAAAAAATTATAAATATATCTGAACTAAAATTAAAAGGAAAACATAATTATGAAAATATAATGTGTGCAATATTAGTTGCTAAAAAACTAGATGTAGATACTGATACAATAAGAAAAGTTTTAAAAGAGTTTAAAGGTGTTGAACATCGCAATGAATATGTTGGAAAAATTAATGGAAGAATATTTTATAATGATTCAAAATCAACAAATGTTGTTAGTACACAAACAGCCCTGACGGCATTTGATGAAAATGTAATATTATTATTAGGAGGTCTTGATAGAGGCCACAGCTTTGACGAATTAACTGAATATATGAATAATGTAAAATTAGTTATAAGTTATGGTGAAACAAAAACAAGAATAAAAAGTTTATGTGATAAATTAGGAATAAAATGTATAGTGGCAGATGAATTAATAAATGCTACAAATGAGGCTTATAATAATTCTGAAGAAAACGATATAATATTGTTAAGTCCTGCGTGTGCTTCTTGGGACCAATTTAAAGATTTTGAAGAACGAGGTAATAAATTCAAGGAATATATTAATAAATTATAGGAGGAAAATATGTCGATTATTAAAGATATTAAAGCAAGAGAAATATTAGATTCAAGGGGGAATCCAACAATAGAGGTTGATGTTATATGTGAAGATGGAAGTTTTGGTAGAGCTAGTGTACCAAGTGGAGCTTCTACTGGTGTAAATGAAGCTTTAGAATTAAGGGATAATGATTATAGATATTTTGGTAAGGGAGTAAAAAAGGTTGTATATAATGTTGAAAATCTTATAAAACCTAAATTAATTGGTATGG
>SKJH01000097.1 GCA_007116005.1 Bacilli bacterium
GTTGTATCTAAAGAAACTAATATTCTTTCTGATTTCTTTCCACTAACAGTTGTATATATGGAAAAACAATATGCGGTGGGAAAAATACCAGGAGGTTTTATTAAAAGGGAAGGTAGACCTACTGAGGCTGCAACATTAAGTGCAAGGATGATAGATAGACCTATTAGGCCATTATTTCCTGAAAATTTTAGAAACAAAGTAGATGTTGTTAACGAAATATTATCTGTTGATCAAGATAACGCTCCAGAAATGACAGCTTTATTTGCATCATCACTTTCAATATGTATAAGTGAAATACCTTTTGAAACACCAGTAGCAGGTGTTAAAGTGGGTAGGGTAGATGGAGAGTTTATAATCAATCCTACATATAGTCAAATAGAAAAAAGTGATATAGATTTATCTGTAGCGGGTACAATAGATGCTGTTAATATGGTTGAATCTAGTAGCAAGGAAGTTTCAGAAGATGATATGCTAGAAGCTATTATGTTTGGACATGAGGCTATAAAAGAATTGATAAAATTTCAAGAAGAAATTATAAAAGAAGTTGGAAAAGAAAAAATGTCTTTTGAAATTCTTGAAATAGAAGAAGATTTAAGAGTTTCTGTTGAAAAACTTGCTGAAAAACCAATGTTAGAAGCTATAAAAATAAAAGATAAGTTAGAAAGATATGAAGCAATTGATAATTTAAAATCGGAAGTTATAAAAACTTATGAAGATGAAAATCAAGGTATAGATGATTATGAATTAGAAGTATTAATTACAAAGGTAAAATTGGTGCTTGAAAATATAGAAAAATCTGAATTTAGAAGATTAGTAGCAGATGAAAAAATTAGGCCTGATGGTAGAAAAGTTGATGAGATAAGACCTATATCTACTGAAGTGGATTTATTACCACGTACACATGGTTCGGCATTGTTTACTAGAGGACAAACACAATCACTGAGTATTACAACTTTGGGTTCTTTAAATGATAATCAAATTTTAGATGGACTTGGTTTAGAAGAATCAAAAAGATTTATGTTACATTATAATTTCCCTCAATTTTCAGTAGGGGAAACAGGAAGATATGGAAGTCCTGGAAGACGTGAAGTGGGACATGGTGCTCTTGGTGAAAAAGCATTATTACAAGTTATGCCTAATGAAGAAGAATTCCCATATACTATAAGAGTGGTATCTGAAATACTTGAATCAAATGGATCTTCTAGTCAAGCATCTATTTGTGCAGGGTGTATGTCTTTAATGGCTGCTGGTGTCCCAATTAAAGCTCCTGTTGCGGGTATTGCTATGGGATTACTTGCAAATGGTAAGAATTATACTGTTTTAACAGATATACAAGGTATGGAAGACCATTTAGGTGATATGGACTTTAAGGTAGCAGGAACAAGAAAAGGTATATGTGCTCTTCAAATGGATATAAAAATCAAAGGTATTACAAAACAAATTATGAAAGAAGCTTTAGAACAAGCTAATAAAGCAAGAATGGAAATACTTGATATAATGGAAGGTACTATTTCCTCACCTAGAGAAGAGTTAAGTAAATATGCGCCTAAAATAAAACAATTACATGTTCATCCTGATAAAATCAAAGAGATTATTGGAAGAGGCGGAGAGACTATTACAAGAATTATACTTGAAGCTAGTGATGTAGGTAGTGTAAATGATATAAACGCAGTTAAAGTAGATCTTGAAGATGATGGTAGAGTAATTGTATATCACAAAGATAAAACAATAATTGATAAAACAATAAAACTTATAGAAGAAACAATCAGGGAAGTAGAAGAAGGTAAATTATATACTGGAAAAGTTGTAAAAGTAGAAAATTTTGGATGTTTTGTTGAAATATGGCCTGGATGTGATGGTTTAGTACATATTTCTCAACTAGATACTAAACGTGTAGAAAAAACAGAAGATATAGTTAATGTTGGAGATGAAATAATAGTTAAAGCTATTGGATATGATAATAGAGGAAGATTAAACTTATCTAGAAAAGAAGCTTTATTAAATGAAACACATGAAAAAGATGCAAATTAATGCATCTTTTTATCTTTTTATATCTAGAAATACAGGTAATATAATTGGTTTTCTACCAGTTTCATTTTGAATAAAAGGTAATAAATCTTGAATTAAATAACTTTTTAAATCACTATAATTATTTTTAGTGATTTTTATATGTTTATTAATAGATTCGCTCGCTAAATTGCCTATTTTTTTAAGCAATTCTTCATTTTCAGTTATAAGGACAAAACCTCTAGTTGTAATATTTGCTTTCCCAATTAAAGTCTTTGTATTAACATCGATATTTGCAATTATTAAGATAATACCATCATTAGCCATAATAACTCTATCTTTTATAACAACTCCGCCAATATCACCAATTCTGTTACCATCAACATAAATATCAGAACCTGGAACATTTCCACTTCTTCTTATTCCTTTGTTATTTATAGATAGTACATCACCATTATCTAATATAAAGGTATTTTCACGTGGAATACCACATTGAACTGCTAAATCTGCATGCTTTTTAAGCATCCTATATTCACCATGTACAGGCATAAAATACTCAGGTTTCATCAATCTTAACATTAATTTTAATTCTTCAGTTTGAGCATGCCCTGATGTGTGAATATCATTTAATGATGTATTTGTAAATACATCAACACCTTTCATGTATAATTTGTTTATTATTTTAGATATTGCTAAAGAGTTACCAGGAATAGCAGAAGATGAAAATACAACTAAATCATCTGGAATAAGTTTAATTTGTCTGTGAGATCCATTTGCTATTCTAGATAATGCCGCAAGAGGTTCTCCTTGTGAACCTGTACAAAGTAAAGTTATTTCATCACTTTTTTTAGTTTTAGCTTCCTCCGGACTTATTATTACATCTTTACCATCTATATATCCACTTTGAATAGCGATACTAACTTGATTTTCCATACTTCTTCCAAATAATACTACTTTTCTATTGTTTTTCTTACTAGTTTCAATTATATGCTTTAAACGATATACGTTTGATGCAAAAGTTGCAATTATTATTCTGCCATTATGTCTTGCGAAAATTTCTCCTAAAGCAGCATCAACTTTTGATTCACTCATTGAAAAACCTTCAACAGGTGCATTAGTACTATCACTAAGCAATAATTTTACACCTCTTTTTCCGATTTCGGCCATCTTATGAATATTAGACATAGGACCTACTGGTGTAAAGTCAAATTTAAAATCTCCTGTTGTTACAATAACACCATTAGGTGTATTAAGTGCTATACCATATGAGTCCGGTATAGAATGGGTTGTAGCAAAAAATTCTATTTCAAAATATTTGAATTTAATTTTTGTATCTTCATTATGAACTTTAATATTCTTATATGGAATATTTCTTTCTTCAATTTTTTTCTTTATTAATTCGGTAGCTTGTTTTGGAGCATAGATGACAGGTATGTTTATAGTTTGTAATAAAAATGGAATACCACCTATATGATCTTCATGACCATGAGTGATAATTAATGCTTTAATTTTATCTTGATTTTGTTTTAAATAAGTATAATCAGATATAACATAATCAATTCCTAAAAGCTCATCTTCTGGAAACATTACCCCTGCATCAATAATAATTAATTCATTATTATGCATAATACAATACATATTCTTACCAACTTCTCCAAGACCACCTAGCGCAAAAACTTTTGTTTCACCGTTTTCAAAAAATTTCATTTTTCTTAATTTTTCTCCTTTCTTAAATTTGTAAAGATTGACTTAAATAATTATACAGTGTTTTTAATACTTTGTCCATAAATAACAAAAAATAATCAAAAACTAGTAAATATGTTATAATTATTTATGATATATGGAGGTAATTATGGATAAAGAACAAGATTTGATTTTTGATTGTGAAAGATGCGGTTCATGTTGTAGAAATTTAGATGGTATAGAAGCATGTGCTAATATGGATAGAGGAGATGGTGTTTGTAAGTATTATAACAATGAGACAAGAGAGTGTATAATATATGATTTTAGACCGGATATATGTAATTTATCCAAACATTATTTAAAAAAATATAAAAATAAGATGACTTGGGAAGAGTATGTAGAACAAAATAAAGAAGGATGTAAAACACTCCAAGAATATGAAAAAAACAAAAAATAAGTACTAAATATACTTATTTTATTTTATTAATGATATAATTAAAACAGGTGATGCATATGGGATTATTTAATAAACTAAAAGAAATGTTAAAAAAAGAAGAGGAAATAAAAGAAGTAGAAATATATGATAAGGGATTAGAAAAAACAAGAAATGATTTCACATCAAAGTTGAATATATTAACAAAAAAATATAAAAGTGCTACTTCGGAATATTTTGAAGAATTAGAAGAAATTCTTATTATGGCAGATATTGGGGTTAATACTGTAATGGAATTTATTGATAGGTTAAAACTTAGAGTGAAAAAAGAAAATATAAAGGACACTAATGAATTAAAAGAAATTATTGTAGATGAACTTTTTATTATATATGTAGAGGATGAAGTTTTAACAAATAAAATAAAGTATAATGATTCTGGCCCTACTGTAATACTTTTTATTGGTGTTAATGGTGTTGGTAAAACTACTACAATTGCTAAGATTGCACATAAGTTAATAAATGAAAATAAAAAAGTATTAATGGTAGCAGGAGATACATTTAGAGCTGGTGCTATTGAACAATTACAAGAATGGGGTAAAAAAGTAGGTAGTGAAGTTGTATCAATGGAGGAAAATTCTGATCCTTCTGCTGTTATATATAATGGTATTACAAAGGCTAAAGAAGAAAATTATGACGTTGTTTTAGTAGATACTGCAGGTAGATTACAAAATAAAGTTAATTTAATGAAAGAATTGGAAAAAATTAATAAAGTCATAAACAATTTAATAGAAGGTGCTCCTCATGAAACTTTACTTGTAATAGATGCTACTACTGGACAAAACGGAATAAGCCAAGCTAAAAGTTTTAAAGATATTACTAATGTTACTGGTATTGTTCTAACTAAATTAGATGGTACTGCAAAAGGTGGAATAGTTCTTGCAATAAAAGAAAGTGTTGATATGCCAGTTAAATATGTTGGTTTAGGAGAGAAAATGGATGATTTAAGAGCGTTTGATATAGAAAAATATATATATGGACTATTTAAAGATATGATGTAAGGAGTATTTATGGATAAAAATACACACATGACAATTTTATTTGATATATATTCTGAATTATTAACAGATAAACAAAAAGAATATTTTGAAGATTATTATTTTAACAATTTATCTTTGAGTGAAATAAGTGAGAATAACAATGTAAGCAGGAATGCTATTCATAAACAAGTTAAAGTAGTGGAAAAAAATTTAGAACAATTTGAAACAAAACTTAAGCTTTATGAAAAAAGTAAAAAGTTAGAAAATATTATAAATGAAGTTAATGATCCATATATTGAAAATAAATTGGAAGAATTAAATAGGTAGTGGTGTATTATGCAATATATAGAATTAAATACAAAAACTGCATTAAATAAATTAAAAAGAAAAATCCCATATTCATGGGATTTAAACATATACAGAGGATGTAATCATGGATGTAAATATTGCTATGCTATATACTCGCATGATTATCTAAATGATGGGAATTTCTTTGATAAAGTTTATTATAAAAAGAATATAATAGAGGCTTTAGAAAGAGAGTTAAGTTCATCCGATTGGAAAAGAGAAATTGTTAATATAGGAGGGGTTACTGACTCATATCAACAAATAGAAAAAGAATTAAAGATAATGAGAGATGTTTTAAAACTAATGATTAAATATAAAACCCCTGTAATAATCTCTACTAAATCAGATTTAATACTTAGGGATTTTGATTTAATAGATGAATTATCTAAAATAACATATGTAAATATTGCTTTTACAATTACAACTATGGATGAAGAGATTAGAAAAAAACTTGAACCAAATACATCTCCATCACTTAATAGATTTAATGCATTAAAAAAGTTTAAAGAAACAAATGCCAGTTTAGGCGTGCATGTTATGCCTATCATTCCATATTTAACTGATAACAAAGAAAACTTGGAAGAAATATATAGATTATCTTCTGAAATTGGAGTGCATTATGTGCTACCTGGAACACTTTATTTGAGAGGAAAAACAAAACCTTATTTTTTTAATTTTATTAAGGAGGAATATAATAATATATATATTAAATTAATAGATCTTTATAAAAAAGGTGGAGCAGGTAAAGAGTATAAGGATGGTTTATATAAGAATATAAATGAGTTAAAACAAAAATATAATGTTTCTAGTAACTATATGAAAATAATTAAGGAAAAACTATTTTAAAAATTATGCAGACTAAAAGTATAAACCAACTATAATAAGTTGGCTTTTTTTGTTATAATATTAATTAGGTGATAAATATGTTTGAAAATTTAAGCGAAAGATTACAAAAAGCAGTAAAGAATATAAGAGGTTATGGTCGTATTAGTGAAGATAATATAAGTGAAATAGTAAGAGAAGTTAGACTGGCATTACTAGAAGCTGATGTTAATTATAAAGTTGTAAAAGAATTTACCAATAAAGTTAAAGAGAGTGCTTTAGGTGAAGAAGTTGCTACAAGTTTGAAACCTAGTGAAGTATTTTTAAAAATATTAAAAGATGAACTATTAGAACTTCTTGGGAGTGAAAAAAATGAACTTGTTAATAATCCTTTTAATATTGTTATGCTCGTAGGTTTACAAGGTAGTGGTAAAACAACTACTGTTGGTAAATTAGGTAATTTTGTAAGAAAGAAATTCAAGAAAAATCCTATGTTTATAGCGTGTGATATATATAGACCGGCAGCTATAGATCAATTAAAACAATTGGGTAAAGAACTAGGTATACATGTATATTCACAAGATTCAAAGAATCCAGTTGATATAGCGGTAAATGGGATTAAATATGCTAAAGAAAATGGATATGATTATATATTTATAGATACTGCAGGTAGACTTCATATAGATGATAATTTAATGGATGAATTAGATGGTATAAAAACATCGGTTAATCCAGATGAAATATTACTTGTAATAGATGCGATGATAGGACAAGATGCTATTAATGTAATAGATGGATTCAATTCAAAATTGCCTATCAGTGGTTCTATATTAACTAAAATGGATGGTGATACAAAAGGTGGTGTAGCATTATCTGTTAGACACCTTACAAATGTACCTATAAAATTTGTTGGTACTAGTGAAAAGTTAGATGGTATAACAGATTTTGATCCTAATAGAATGGTAGGACGTATATTAGGAGAAGGAGATATATTAAGTTTAATTGAAAAAGCAGAAGAAGTAATAGATCAAGATGAAGCAAAAGAAGCTGCAAGAAAACTTAATAAAGGAAATTTTGATTTAGAAGATTTCTTAGGACAATTAAAGCAAATAAAAAAATTAGGACCTCTAGAAAATATTTTAAAAATGATGCCAGGTGCATCAAAAATGGGACTTAATAATATAAATGTAGATCCCAAACAATTAGCTAGAATAGAAGCTATAATACTGTCTATGACAAAAAAAGAAAGAAAAAATCCTGCTATAATAAAAGCAAGTAGAAAACAGAGAATTGCTATGGGTAGTGGTACTTCTGTACAAGAAGTAAATAGACTCTTAAATCAATTTGAACAAATGAAAAAAATGATGAAAATGTTTAAAAATGGCAACATGAAATTACCATTTTAAATATTAAGTGATATTTACCTATTCATATTATAAAATCCCACATATTATATTGTTAGATAAGGGGGATTTTAAATGTTATGGAATAAACCAGATAGTTGTTGCAATATGATGCCTAGTGACCCATGTATGAATGTATGTGAACCAATGTGTCAGTATGGGCCAGTATATGAAAAACCAATTGAAAAATGTTTGCAAAAAAACATATTACATGAAGTTCAACATGGTAATTAGATAAGTGATAACAAAAAGCACATATTGACACTAAACGCTTATATGGTAGGCGTTTTTTTAAAACTATATTTTTGTGTAACTATAGTATGTAATTTTTTTCAAAGAAGGGAAAAAA
>SKJH01000116.1 GCA_007116005.1 Bacilli bacterium
ATTGGTATAATAACATTAGAATTCATAGTTCATTAAATTATGAAACCCCAGTTAATTATAAGTTATTAAACACTTAAAAGCTTTCGGATAAAAACTGTCTAAAAAAGTATTGACAATCCATAAAGTTATATCAAACGTGTTTAATCCAAAAAATTGTTCAGAATTTTCTGTAACGTAATTACTAGCGGCCATTTCAATATTGTTTACTAAAATATTGTATGAACTTTCTCTAGAAGAATTAATAGCAGTAAATACAATAGGTACTGCTATTACAAGTATTACAGATAATATAATTAAAACCCCAAGTATTTCTGGTAATGTTAACCCTTTACTATTCATATATTCACCAACTATCATAAAAATTAATATTCTATTTTTTCATTTATATAATTAACTATTTCATCTATATTTATTATTTGTTGTTCCATAGTATCTCTATCTCTAATAGTTACTGTATTATTATTTAATGTTTCATCATCTATAGTAATACAAAAAGGTGTTCCAATAACATCTTGTCTTCTATATCTTTTACCAATATTACCACTTTCATCATATGAACAACTAAAATGTTTAATAAGTTGAGAATAAATTTCTTCTGCTTTTGTACTATGATATTTTTTTACTAATGGTAATATTGATACTTTATAAGGTGATAAGGTTGGATGTAATCTTAAAACTTCTCTTGTATCTTTTTCCAATTTTTCCTCATCATATGCATCACATAATATGGTTAACAATAAGCGTTCTACCCCTAAACTAGGTTCTACAACATATGGTATATATTTTTCATTTATATCCGGATCAAAATATTCCATATTTTGTTTTGAAAAATCCATATGTTGTTTTAAATCATAATTTGTACGAGATGCAATACCCCAAAGTTCTCCCCATCCAAATGGGAATTTATATTCTATATCACTAGTAGAATTAGAATAATGACTCAGTTCTTCCTCACTATGATCTCTAACTCTAATATTACATTTTTTTATTCTTAAATCATATAACCACTTAACACAATATTCTTTCCAATATTCAAACCATTCTAACTCTGTTCCTGGTTTACAAAAAAACTCTAATTCCATTTGTTCAAATTCCCTTGTTCTAAAAATAAAGTTTCCTGGTGTTATTTCGTTTCTAAAACTTTTACCTATTTGTGCTACTCCAAATGGAACTTTTAATCTCATACTTCTTTGAACATTTAAAAAGTTTACAAATATTCCTTGTGCAGTTTCTGGTCGTAAATAAATTGCATTGTTTTCTTCTTCTATTACCCCTTGATGTGTTTTAAACATCATATTAAATTTCCTAATATTAGTATAATTAAGTTTTCCACACTTTGGACATACAATGTTTTTTTCATTTATATAATCAATCATCTTTTCATCAGACCAACCATCAGAAATAACATCGCCTTTTGTATGCTCATCAATTAATTTATCTGCTCTATGTCTACTCTTGCATCCTTTACAATCAATTAATGGATCATTAAAATTACTAATATGACCACTAGCTTCCCACACTTTTGGATTCATTAAAATAGCAGAATCCATTGCAACATTATACTTGTTTTCTTGAACAAATTTTTTAAGCCAAGCTTTCTTTATATTATTTTTCAGTTCAACTCCCAAAGGACCATAATCCCAAGAATTTGCAAGACCTCCATATATTTCACTACCTTGAAATATGAAACCATATTGTTTACATAAATTTGTTATTTTTTCCATTGAAATTTTATTCATATTTTGATTCTCCTTTTTTGAATATGTTTTTACTTAATTACTCCTATAAAAAAACAAAAAATCCTTTTGACTTTAGGGACGAGGTTTACTCGCGGTTCCACCCTAATTATTCAAAAAGAATCTCTCACAATATATGAACTTCGAGATTTCCAAGTCTCATCATCATTCAACAATATTTAATTACTATAATTCTATTATATTATATTTAATTTGTCAAACTGTTTTTCACTTCATTTTAGAAGAATATATATTACTTAAAAAAGTTTTACTCTTTAGGTATAATCCTGTATGTTTATCATAATATTCATTCATAAAATCATTTATCTCTTTTTTTACAATATTACTTACATCAAGTTTTGAAATTTTTGATATATCTACATAATAAAGCATTCTAATGAATTTTATTGTTTTCGAATCAACATTTTTTTCTATACCATTACATTGTATGCATAATAAACCACCTTTGTCAGCAGATAGCGTTAATATATCGGTTTTATTACCGCACATTATACATTCATTTATAACAGGCTTAACGCCCAAATAATCTAATAGTTTTAATTCAACAATATTTGTAATTACCATTGAATCAAAACCTTCATTTATTTTTAAAATAGAAGAAGAAAATATATTATATATTTCCTCTTTTTCTATTTTACTATTTATTTGTTTTACAACTTGTTCAACAAGTTCACACAAATATGTTGCATACCCAATTTTAATAATATCTCGTTTTATTTCTCTAAAGTTATTAATTACATCAACAGAAATTAGTGTTGAAAGTTTATTTTCTTTATAATAAATATGAAATACTCCATATGTTAATTTTGAAGAAACTCCAGACAAACTACTTTTGATCTTTTTTGAACCTTTTGAAATAACAGAAATTAAACCGTATTTTATAGTAATAATATCAATTATTTTACTAGATTCACCATAGTCTTTTTCTCTTACAACAATCCCTTCAACACTCTCTTGCATATATACTACCTTTCTTCTGACATTTCTTTATATTTTAAATAATAACAAATTTTTCCTGTCATTTTAAACATATTCCACATATCTGTCTTATTCATATAATTCACTCCTTATTATATAGTGAGTTATATCTAATTTATTTATTCATAATTTTTAAAACCAAATTCAACTAAATACTTTTCTCTATCTCTCCACTTAGAAGCAACTTTTACAAACAATTTTAAAAAAACTTTCTTTTGTAGAAGTTGCTCTATATCAATTCTAGCTTTAGTACCTATTTCTTTTATCATAGAACCTTGTTTTCCAATTATAATCTTTTTTAAATTTTCACGTTCAACAATAATTAAAACATCTATTTCTGCAACATGTTTATTTTCACTAAAACTCTCTACTATACAAGTTACAGCGTGCGGAACTTCTTCATTAGTTAACATTAATATTTTTTCACGAACATATTCTGATATCATAAATTCCGTTGTTTTATCTGTAATATGCTCATCCTCATAATACTTTATAGGATCAGTAATATATTTTTTTATTTCATTAATCAATACATCAATATTATCTCTTTTCATAGCGGATATAGGAATAATTTCAGAAAAATCATATAAATCTTTATACTCATCTATTTTTTTTAATATTAATTCTTTTTGTATTTTATCTATTTTATTTAAAATGAGTATTACTGGTTTATCAATATTTTTTAATTTTTCTATAACAAATTTATCACCTGGACCTAAACTTTCTGTTACATCTACTAAAAACAGAACAACATCAACATCATTTATTGAATAATATGCATTTGAATTTAATGTTTTACCTAATTTATGTTTTGGTTTATGTATACCTGGTGTATCAATGAATACTATTTGTACTCCATCTTCATTATATATTCCTTGTATATTATTCCTTGTTGTTTGTGGTTTATCAGAAATAATAGCAATCTTTCTTTTAAGAATATTATTTAACAATGTTGATTTACCAACATTGGGTCTACCTATAATACTAACAAATCCTGATTTCATTTTAAATCCCCCTTAGTGAACGCATATACAGTTAAATCCGAAACCTTTATTTTCTTTTCAAATTTATTTTTTGAATATAAAAATATTTCCGTATTGAGATTAGTGAAATCAATTAAAGCTTGTCTACAAATAAAACAAGGAAAAGAATGAATATCACTATCAACCATTATATGTAATTCTTTTATATCTTCTTTTTTATATCCACTAGCTATAGCTGAATATATCGCATTTCTCTCAGAACATACACCAGCTGCTGGAGATGATGTTTCAATATTTACACCATTAAACTTTGTTCCATCATTACAAATAAGTATAGTTGCAACTTTAAAATTGTAATATGGAGAATGAGCATTTTTAATTAATTCTTTTAATTCTTCAAACATAAATCACCTCTAAAAAAACAAATTAATAATTTTTGGTAAAAACACATATACCCACATACCAGTTGCAACTAAAGATACTATAAATACAGCAGCAGAAGCACAGTCTTTTGCAACCTTTGCAAGCGGATGGTACTCTTCAGTAACCAAATCAACAACGGCTTCTATAGCAGTATTTAATAGCTCTGTAACAATTATTAAAGACATTGCAAACAGTATAAGAGCCCAATTAGTATAACTAATTTTAAAATATAAACCTGTAATTAAAACAATAATAGTTAAAAATATGTGTATTAATAAACTTTGTTCGTGTGTATAAGCATACTTCAAACCATCAAACGAATTTTTCCAACTGTTTATAAATCTTTTAATTCCCATTGTTTTCACTTTAATTTCTCTGTGGCTAATTTTATTTTTTTTCTCTTTTAATTCCGTACCCATTTAATATTTCCTCCTGTTTCTTGAACATATTTTTTTCATCTGTTTTATTCATATGATCATACCCTAATAAGTGCAAAAAACCATGTATAGTTAGAAATGAAATTTCTCTTATAAAGGAATGTTCATATTCAAAAGCCTGTTCTTTAGCTTTATCAATAGAAATATATATATCACCTAACACTCTTATTTTATCATAAATTACCTCTTGATAATCTTCTAATGCAAAAGTAAGTACATCTGTAACCTTATCAATATTCCTATATTCTTTATTTAGTTTTTTTATTGTAGTATTATTTACAAATATTATATCAAATTCTACATTATCTAAATTTTCATGTTTTAGTGCATACTTAATTAATTTTTTTATTTCTTTTTTATCAATATTTGAATCATTCGTTTCATTAAAAACTTCTATAATATTCATTATGTAACCAATCCAATCAAATAAGTATGAACCTCAATAATATAAAATATTAAAATAAAAATTATTGTTATAGTAATTAAGTTAGCAAACCAATCTTTTCTAAGTGGTTTTGGTAATTTTTTTCTCATTGAATATACGAATTTCCATAACAAATATCCAATAATACCTCCAAATACATTAAGAATTATATCATCTATATCAAAAGTTCTTCCGATTGCACTTTGAGTTAGTTCTATTGATAATGAGGAAATTATGGATAAAACTAAAACAGGATACACATTTCTATTTCTCAAATAAGATGAAACAAAAAAACCAAAAGGGAGAAATAAAAGAACATTTCCTACTACATTAGTATAAAATAACCCCGAACCAACATTATATCTGAAGATTTCTCTAAATGGTACTAAGTTAGAATCAGCGTAATTATTATCTTGAAATGTTACAACATAAAATAAAACTAATATATAAATTAAAAACATTAATGAATACAATTCTTTATATAATACAAACTTTTCTCTTCTATATAAGATATAAGTGATGCGGAATGACGCTAAAACTACAGTGAAAATAACTATCATGGGCCAAACACCATATAAAGCCTCTAACAATGTTGTCCTAAGCATAAATTACACCTCACTTACTCTATTAAAATTTCTCTTGTATCGGTTATATTTTCATATATATTAAAAAACATTTCTAAAATAATTTTTTCGTTAGATATAGTATAATCTAAGATTTTCCCCTTTACTATATATTCATCATCATCTAATGTTTGTTCCATTTTGTTAAAAGCATAATTTTCAGCCTCAATTATTGCTTCTGCAACACTATATATTCCACTAATGCTTTTTAATTCGTATTGTTCTTGTATTAACACACCAATTGGTAATAATTGATTAAAAAACAATCTGTTATTTACAACAGTTTTGTATTCATATTTTTTAAAATCAAACAACGGGAAAGTATGATTCAAAAACTTAAAAACATACACTTTTTTACTATTTCCAGTTTCCTCTTTTTTATTTAAAACAAGTGGAAACTCTACTTTTATATTATACCATACTTCACCATAAATTTTACCACCAGCCTTAACAATATTTACTATTTCATCATTTTTATATATTTTACCGCTTATTACAACTTCTCCTTTTGTTACATAATCATTTATTTTTTTTAAAATTTCACCATTTTCAGCTTCTATTTTCTTAATAATAGCGGTTTTTTTTGAAACAATATCTTGGTAAATAAAATTCTTTTTATCCTCTTCTTTTTTTCTTTCTTCAATTTTAATTATATATTTTGTCCCTACACGTTCTATTTCTATCCATTCAATTTTTTCTTTATTTTCAATTAAAATTTTTTCTTTTATTTCTTTTATTTCATTATGTGTTTTTCTATAACTAAGTTCTTTAATACCATTTTCATTTAATAAGTTTTTCACAAATTTTCTTAACTGATTATTACTATGAATAATCTCAATGCTAAATATAACATTAGATAAAAACAAAAGAAATATATACCCTAAAACAATACAACTTAAAAACACTTTGTTTTTTTTTAATACTTGTTTAAATTTCAATGTTCCAGAATAATCTACTATATTTATTTCATCAATTGTTCTCATTTCCTCTAATTTCTTGTAATCTTTTATATATATTTTTAGAGTTACTTCTTTTCTATTAATTACAGTGACATCATGAATACAAATATTTAAATTATATATATATTTTAATGTTTTAGTAATGTTTTTACTTTTAATATTAACAATAATTATTTTTTTTAAATTATTGAGAAATTTATTTTCCATTATATCACCTAAAATCTATATTGATTATTTCACCACATATTAGTAATTCATTATTTAATAGTTTAGTAATTACTAAATTATTACCATTTATTTTTAGAGTTCCGTTTTTATGTTTTAAAATGATATTTTTATTATTAAAATCTGAAATCTCAACGTAATTTACAATATAAATTTTATTTTCTATATAATGTAGTTCTATTTCTTGATTATCTACAAAATCCCCTATTCTCTCAAATACTTTCATTATATCACCTAATAAAAGATATGAAAAAAAAGACTTCATTAGAAGTCTAATTTAATTTGCTTTTTACTATAATACTAATTTTTGAAACATCAGTCTTACCTTTTATCTTAGGCATTAACGCTCCCATTACTTTACCTATATCTGAAGGCGATTTAGCATTTACACTAAAAATAGCTTCATCAATTATTTTTTCTACCTCTTCATCAGACAATTGCTCAGGTAAATATTGTTTTAATAGTTCTATTTCTTTTTCAGCCTTTTCAATCAAATCTGTTCTATTACCTTTTTTAAATTCTTCTATACTATCTTTTCTACTTTTAATTTGTTTTGAAACAATACCAACTATATCTTCATCAGATAACTTAGTTTTTTTATTTATTTCTTCTAATTGTATAGCGCCTTTTAATAATCTTAGAGTGTTTAAAGTTTCAGATTTTTTTCCTTCATAGCATTTATAATATCACTATTTATTTTATCAAACATAGAAATTCTCCTTTTTAGGTTTCTTAATTCCAACTTGATTTTCTACTTTTTTTGTTTGCGTTCTTTTTAGCTTCTTTTTCAGCTTCTCTTCTTACAACCCCAGGTTTATTATAGTGTTCTCTTTTTTTATACTCTGAGAGGGTACCGCTTTTAGCAACTTGTTGTTTAAATCTCTTCAAAGAACCTTCAAAGTTCCCATTCTTAACAGGTGTTTTCAGCACAGTTTTAGCCATTTTAATCCCTCCCTTCCAGAAATACTAAAAGAATTATATCATTAAATTTAATATTATTCAACATTTTTTTTACTAGATATAAAGAAACCCTTCATTATTATTTGAATTTCCGTTTTATTAATAAAAACAGAAATTAGTCTAATAAATAATGTTATTGTATAATTTAATTGTTTCCTGCCGAAAGGAGTGCTTGTTTATGTCTAATTGGA
>SKJH01000077.1 GCA_007116005.1 Bacilli bacterium
ATTAAATTATATATAAGTATTCACACATACATGGGTTTTACCATACAATAATGTGAATAGTTGAAAAGGAGGAATCGATTATGGGTCATGGTTATCTTGGTGGAGCTTCCATTGTGTTAGTATTATTTATATTGCTAGTAATCGTAATAGGTGCTTGGGTTTAAATTAAATATCTAAAAGGAGGTTTCATTAATGACATGTGGAAATCCTTGTTATAACAGAGGGTATTTCATGGTTATAATTTTATACATACTGTTAGCAATAATATTAAGTTCATTTATATGCTAATGAAAAGAGTTTTTTAGGCTCTTTTTTATTTGATGTTATATTTTTATGTAATATAATGTTTTATGTCCCAATTTTATTGCAAAGCATATACTAATAGTGATAAAATAATTAGTAGGTGATATTGTGAAAATTAATAACATTGCCATAAACTATATTCAATATGGTAATAAATCCGGGAAAAATATAGTTTTATTACATGGTTGGGGACAGAATACTGAAATGATGGATCCTGTTGGTAAAAGATTACAAGAGGATTTTTATATAACAAATATAGATTTACCAGGGTTTGGAAAAAGTGAAGAACCACCATATGGGTATACTATATATGATTACTATGAGGTTGTAGATGCTTTGCTTAAAAAATTAAAAATAGAAACCCCTATAATAATTGGGCATTCTTTTGGTGGTAGAATAGCAATAATATATTCTGCAAAAAAAACAGTTGATAAATTAGTTCTTTTATCTACTCCATTTAAAAGATCAGAAAAGAAAAAGACTATTAAAGTTAAGATCTTAAAAATTATGAAGAACATACCAATTGTAAATCAGCTTGAAGATTATATGAAAACAAAGATAGGATCAAATGATTATAAGTCTGCTACTCCAATAATGAGAAAAGTATTAGTAAATACAGTAAATGAAGATTTAACAGAATATTTAAAACAAATTAAAGCATCAACTATACTTATAGGTGGAACTTTAGATACTGCTGTAAAAGAAAAAGAACTAAAATATGCAGAAGGAATAATGAAAGATGCTGGTCTTGTTTTATATGAAGATGCCACACATTATGCATATTTAGAAAGAATTGATCAGACTGTAAAAGTAATTAAAAAGTTTTTAGAAAACTAGTAAGGAGTAATTTTATGTTGAAAGTATTAATAGCGTTAATACCTTGGGTGTTTTATTTGTTTTTTAGAACAAAAAAATCACTTCATATGTTACAACAAAATCTATATGATGATGATAGAAGATATTGTAAATGGTTATTAAAAAATATAAATAAAGTAATGTTTAAAACTGAAACTTTACAAATATTTTTAATATTTTTCATCTTGTATGTAGGGGATAGATTAATAGTACCAATAATATTTGGTATAATTTATACCTTATTATCAATAGATGTTTTTGCAAAAGATAAAAAGGAAATTGTAAAAAAACCATTAGTTGTTACTAAACGTGTTAAAAGAATATTGTTTACTTTAGGAGCTATTTATGGTTTATCAATATGGTTATTTATAAGAAGATGGGATATAAATATATATGTTGTATTTACAATAATGGCATATTTACAATATTTATTAGTGTTATTAGTTCAAAAAATAAATATACCGGCAGAAAAATATGTTTATTTTAGTTTTAAAAGAAAAGCTATGAAAAAACTAAATAGTATGAAACACTTAAAAATAGTTGGGATAACAGGAAGTTATGGAAAAACAACTAGTAAAAACATATTAAGTGATATTTTAAATATTAAGTATAATGCATTACCAACTCCTAAGAGTTTAAATACACCATATGGATTAATAATTACTATAAATAATCATTTAGATAAATTTGATGAAGTATTTATTGCAGAAATGGGTGCATATAAAAGAGGCGAGGTCCAACAATTATGTGATTTGGTTCATCCTAAATATGGTATATTAACTAAAATAGGGACTGCTCATTTAGATACGTTTGGTTCACAAGATAATATACAATTAGGAAAATTCGAGCTTATTGAAAACTTACCTAGTGACGGTGTTGGTATTTTAAATGGTGATGATGAATTACAATTAAATTATAAATTAAAAAATAATTGTAAAATAGTTTGGATTGGTATTGATAACAAAGATGTTGATGTAAGAGCAGAAAATATAAAGACATCAAATCTAGGAACTACATTTGATGTTACTTTTAAAGGTATAAAAAATAAATTTAAGTTTGAAACAAAACTATTAGGATATGCAAATGTATATAATATATTAGCAGGTATAGCACTTGGATATGAGTTTGGTATTAAACCTGAACAATTAGTTAATGCAGTTAAGAGAGTAAATGCTGTAGAACATAGATTAGAATTAAAACAAAGTGGGGATATTACTTATATAGATGATGCTTATAATTCAAATCCTGTTGGTTCTAAGATGGCTCTTGAAGTATTATCAACTATGCCTGGAAAAAAGATTATAGTAACGCCAGGAATGACAGAACTTGGGGATTTACAGTATGAACTTAATAAGAAATTTGGAGAATATATATCTGAAGTGTGTGATGAAGTTGTACTTGTAGGTGTTGAACAAACTAAACCAATTCAAGATGGATTAAAAGAAAAAAAATATAGTGAAAAAAATATTCATATATTAGAAAATGTTTCAGATGCTTTTAAATTAATTAATAAATTAAAAGGTAAAGAGACATATGTATTATTAGAAAATGATTTGCCAGATATATTTAATTAGAGGAGTGATATAATGAAGTTAAGAGTAGGTGTAATATTTGGAGGAGAATCAGTAGAACATGAAGTGAGTGTTATTTCAGCAGTTCAAGCTATGAAAGCATTAGATGAAGAAAAATATGAAATAATACCAATATATATATCAAAGGAAAAAGAATGGTATACAGGTAAATTATTAATGGATATTGAATTATATAAGGATATTGATAGTTTAAAAAAATACGCTAAAAGAGTTGTTTTATATAATTCTAAAAATGGATTTGTATTACAAAGTAAAAAAGGTTTTAAAAGAGTTGTTGATCATGTGGATTTAGTACTACCTATAGTACATGGAAACAATGTAGAAGATGGTACTTTGCAAGGATATTTAGAGACTGTTGGAATTCCTTATGTAGGAAGTAATGTATCTGCAGCTGCTATTGGGCAGGATAAAGTGTTTATGAAACAAATTTTTAAATCAGAGGATATTCCTATGACAGATTATATTTGGTTTTTTGATTCGGAATATGTTGATAATGAATCTGAGATAAAAAAACAAATAAAAAAATTAGGTTACCCAGTTATAGTAAAACCTTCTAGATTAGGTAGTAGTGTAGGAATTAGTAAGGCTGAAAAAGAAGATGAAATAGAAGAAGCTATAGAATTAGCCATAAAATATGATAATAAAGTAGTTGTAGAAAATGTTGTAGATAATCTTGTTGAAGTTAATACAAGTGTAATAGGAAATTATGAATTTCAAGAAGTAAGTGAATTAGAAGAAGTTATGGGTACTGATGAATTTTTAAGTTATAAAGATAAATACATGGGAGATGGTAAAGGTAAATCTTCCAAAGGTATGGCTGCAACAAATAGAGTAATACCTGCTAGAATTGATGATAAACTAACAACACAAGTAAAAGAATTATCAAAAACAGTATTTAAGGTGTTAAATGCAAGTGGTGTAGTAAGAATAGATTTCTTAATTAATAAAAAAACAAAAAAGGTATATGTAAATGAGATAAACACTATACCAGGATCATTATCTTTCTACTTATGGGATAAAACAAATAAAAACTATTCACAATTGTTAGATGATATAATTTCTATTGCGATTAAAAATTATAAAAAAAGAAGTAAAATTATATATTCATTTGACACTAATATATTACAAAACTGTAATGGATTAAAAGGTTCTAAAGGTAAATTAAAGATGTAATACATCTTTTCTTTATTGTAATTATACTTAAATGATCTTTTAAGAGAGGTATTGGATATGAAAATAGCAATTTTAGGAACAGGGGCATATGGTTTATCTTTAGCGTTAATGGCAAATAGGAATAAAAATAAAAACGAAATAGTAATGTGGACTAAATTTAATGAGGAAAAAGAACATTTAATAAAACATTCAGGTAATCATAATTTATTACCAAATGTTACTATGTCAAAAAATATTAAATATACTACTAATATGGAAGAATGTATAAAAGGTAGTGATTTAATTATGATTATGGTTCCGGCGGGATTTGTTGATGATGTTTGTCGTGAATTAGCAAATTATTATAAAAATCAATATATTTGTATTGGTTCTAAAGGAATTGAACAAGATACATGTTTATTTGTCCATGATGTAGTAAAAAAATATATAAACACAAAAAAAATAGCGGTTATTTCCGGACCATCTTTTGCTATAGATATAGCAAGTTTTGTTCCAATTGGCTTAAGTTTAGCGACTGAACATAAAACAACTGGTAAAGTAATAAAAGAAAGTTTAGAAAATGATTGTTTAAAAATTAGAACTTGTAATGATATTATAGGAGTAGAAATATGTGGTTCAATCAAAAATATTATTGCTATAGCAGGTGGTATTATTGATGGAATGGGATTACCGGAATCTACAAAAGCAATGCTTATTACTGAAGCAATGCATGATATAAAAGAACTTATTCATGCTCTAGGAGGAAATAAGAAAACAATACTATCATATGCTGGAATAGGTGATTTACTTTTAACTTGTACTAGTATTAAAAGTCGTAATTTTAGATATGGTAGTTTAATTGGTTCAAGAGCTTCGGTTTCTAAAATAAACGAATATGTTAATAATACAACTATTGAGGGATTATATACTTTAAAATCTATTTATAAACTATTAAAAAATAAAAAAGTTGATATACCTATCATTGATATTATGTATGATATTATAATAAATAATAAAGATATCACTTTACTCAAAAAATTTCTAATAGAAAAATAAATTAAAGCTGTGTTATACAACATTAATTTATTTTTTTAAATTTTTAGGTAAAATTGTTTAAACGATATTATAATATATTTAGAATTTATTTTATGTTAAATTCTAAATTATTTTTACATAAAGAGAATATTATTCTGATAAGTTTAGTAGTAGTTGAGACGACTCTTTTTTTTTCAGTTTATACATTTTTATCAAATTATAAAATATTTGATAGTTAATTAGTATACGTGCTATAATTAATATATTAAAAAATAAATATGGGAGATTTAAAAAATGAAAGAAAAAGAAATATGGGAAGAACTTTATAATAGAGCAAAATCAGTAATAAATCCAAGAACAGTATCGGCATTTATTGATGCTGGTAGCGTAGGAGCAGCAATTTTAACTGATAAAGGAAACATCTATCTTGGTGTCTGTATTGATACAGCATGTACTTTAGGAATGTGTGCTGAAAGAAATGCTATAGCTAATATGATAACAAATGGAGAAAATAAAATAGTTAAACTAGTATGTGTTACTTCTGATGGTTCTGTCGGTTCTCCTTGTGGGGCTTGTAGAGAATATTTAATGCAACTAGATAAAGGTAACAAAAATATTGAAATATTGATTAATTATAAAAAATTAGAAGCAGTAATGTTAGAAGAATTAATTCCAAATTGGTGGGGTTATGATAGATTTTAATTATTAAATCATATAAGCTTATTTTGTATTGAACTAAAAAACAAAGCAATAGTAAGGAAATATTTGTATTTATGAAAAATTACAATAAAGCAAAATAAAAGAATATAATTCGGATGTAAAAAATATTTCTTGGCACACAAAACATTGAGCTTTTTTTATACTAAATAAGTTAGATGTTTTTCCATGACGACATTAATTTCTTTAAGAAAAACTGAAAATAAAAAGGGAGGAATAAAGGATGGTAAGTAGAGATAAGTATGGGAATTATGTTAATGATTAAGGTGTACTATAAAGGTTAACACTGATAGAAATGGAAAAGATCATGTTAGTTTTTATGGATCAGATGTAGATAAAACACATGATGCTGTACATGTAAATGTCGATTATGATAAAGAATCATGGGATTCAACTACTCATAGCGCTGACAAAAGTGATACTGAACACTCATCAAGAGGGTGTTATTTAACATCTGCATGTGTGAAATGTTTTCAAGAAAAATTTGCTGATAATTGTGAAGAACTTACTATTCTTAGGAATTTTAGGGATAGTTTTGTATCGGCTGAAGATATAGATCATTATTATAAAATGGCTCCTATTATAGTAGAAGTAATTAATAACATTGAAAACAATGATGCAATATATGAATATATATATCAAAATATTGTAAAGGTATGTGTTAATGCTATAAAAAAAGGTGATTATGAATTCAAATATAATAGATATAAAAGTAGCGTTATAACTTTAGAAGAACAATTTGCTAGACCAGTATTAGAACAAAAGTTTATTAAAGTTTTAAAATTTAATTTAAATTAAAATTAAGAATTAACGCCGCCATTTTGTCACCATTTCTCAAAATATGGCAAGATAATCTAAAATAAAGTAAGATAAAATAAAACAAGTGTCCCCAATAAATACAATACTTTGCACCGTTTTAAGATGAATGGTGATACCCACTGATTAAAGCTCTTAAACAGTGAACAAACTTTCAGATCCTATAGGGGACGCCAATATTGAATATTAAGGATTGCAGAAATGCAATCTTTTGTTTATAAAGAAATTAATACTATTACTATATTCATGTGATACAATAAATAGTGTATTAAATTGAGGAAGTGATATCATGTATGATGTAATAGTGATTGGTGCTGGACCTGCCGGAATGATGGCAAGTATTAGTGCTGCAAGTAACAATAAAAAGGTTCTATTAATAGATAAAAATGATAAACTAGGAAAAAAGTTAGAATTGACAGGTGGAAGTAGATGCAATGTAATTAACTTAAAATCTATCAAGGACTTTATTAATGAAATACCCGTTAATAGGAAAGTGTTGTATAGTTCGCTTAATCAATTTGGACCTCAAGATATATTTGATTATTTTGTTAATATAGGAGTACAATTAAAAATAGAATATAATGATAGAGTATTCCCAGTTAGTAATAAATCAAAAACTATAATTTATGCTTTAGAAGAACAATTAAAAATTAACAATGTTTTAATTAATTTAAATGAAGTTGTTGAATCAATAAAAAATTTAGATGATTATAAAATAGTTGAAACAAATAAAAATACTTATAAAACAAAAGCTATTATTATTTCAACAGGAGGGTTTAGTTATCCTATTACAGGATCAACAGGTGATGGTCATAAGTTAGCAAAGAAAATGAATCAACCAGTTACTAAAGTATACCCTGCTGAGACTTTTTTAATATATAAGGATGTTCTACCTCTTGCGGGAATAACTCTAGATAATGTTTTAATTACTTTTAATAAAAGTAAATCGGGAGGATCTTTGTTGTTCACACATACCGGGCTCAGTGGTCCTGCTATATTTAAGATAAGTAGAGATGTGTATCATGAATTAAAAAATAATAAGTACGCTACAATAAGTATTGATTTGATACCAGAATTTACAATTGATGAATTAGAGCTTGCTTTAAATAATTATAATCCAAAGAAGGAAATCAATAGTTTTGTAAGAGAATATTTGCCCAAAAGATTAGCAGATTATATTGTTGATGAAACAATATCTAACTTAAAGGTTGCTGTTATATCAAAAACTAATAAACAAAAACTTATCTCAACATTAAAAAAATTTGAAGTTATTATTAAAACAACAGGTACTATTGAACAAAGTATTGTAACAGGTGGTGGAATTGATATGAAACATATTAACTCTAAAACAATGGAATCACTTATAAATAAAGGTATATATTTTGCGGGTGAAGTATTAGATGTTCATGGTCATACTGGTGGATATAATATCACTATAGCGTTAAG
>SKJH01000035.1 GCA_007116005.1 Bacilli bacterium
TCATCTTCTTCATCTATATCTTCTACAATATCTATTCCATCTAAATCATCTAAATCATCGTCCACCACCGTACTAACAGAATGATTTTCTTTTAAGTCCCATTTTGTATCATTTAACAACAAAAATCTTTTGTCCACATTTAAAGACGTATAAAAATCACCTACTAAATCTTCGTATTGTCTATCTGACAAATTTAATAATTGACATATTTCTTTAAAAAGTTCTAATGTTGTTTTTGATTCTTTGTCTTGTTTAATTATTCTGTATGCTATATCTAAATAAGATAAAGCCTCTAAATCATCTAAATCCATTTTTCTAATATCCATAATTCCCTCCTACATTTTTTCTAAAGCTTCTACTCCTAATAAGTTAAGAGCATTTTTAATTGTTATTTTTACACATTCTATTAATTTTATTCTTTCTATTGTATATTTTTTATCATTTGTTATTATCTTTTCGTGTGAATAAAATGTATGAAATATTGTAGCAAGGTCATATACATATTTTGATATTAAATGTGGTAATTGCTTTAAAGCAGCACTTTCTACCACTTCTTTAAATTCATACACTTTATTTAATAGATTATATGCATATTCAGATTGAATTGTTTCAAATTTTTCAATTTCTGTAACATTTCCATATTCTCTTAATATTGAACAAATCCTTGCATGTGCATATTGAACATAATAAACTGGATTTTCGTTAGTTTTCTTTTTTGCTAGTGTTATATCAAAATCCATTTGTGTATCTAGAGATCTCATTGCAAAGAAATACCTTGCAGCATCAACACCTACTTCTTCTATCAATTCTCTTATAGTAACTGTTTCTCCAGAACGTTTACTCATTTTTACTTCTTCATTATCTCTTATTAACTTAACCATTTGTAACAGTTTTATATCAATTTTTTCTTTTTCATATCCTAAAGCTTCAACACTTGCTTTTAATCTAGATATATAACCATGATGGTCTGCTCCTAAAACATCTATTAATCTATCATAACCTCTATTAATTTTATATAAATGGTATGCTATATCTGGTACTAAATAAGTATATTCATTATTACTTTTTATAATAACCCTATCTTTGTCATCACCATATTTTGATGTTCTTAACCATGTAGCGTTTTCTGATTCATATATATTTTCTTTATTTTTTAAAATTTCTAAACATTCTTCTATTTTTCCTGTTTTTCTTATATCACTTTCTTTAGTCCATATATCAAAAGTTACTCTAAAAGCTTTTAAATCTTCTTCTATTATAGCAAGTAATGTTTTAACACCTATGTCTTTAAAATATGTTATATTTTCATTTGATTTTTGTTCTTTATGTTCATTATATATTTTTTGAGCTATATCAATTATTTCATTTGCATAATAACCATCTTTAGGCATTTCTTTTTCTATTCCACAAATGTTTTCATATCTTGTTTTTATTGAATTGCCTAAATTTTCAATTTGGTTACCAGCATCATTAACATAATATTCCCTTGTAACATAAAATCCTGAAAAATTTAAAATCCTACAAATGTTATCGCCATAAGCAGCACCTCGTGCTGTTCCTAAATGAAGTATTCCAGTGGGATTTGCACTTACAAATTCTACATTTATTTTTTCTTTTTTACCAATCTCACTTTTACCATAATTATCTTGTAATTTTAAAATACTATTTATATCATTAAATAAATATTTTTTATTTATAAATATATTTATAAATCCAGGTCCCGCAATATGTATGCTTTCTATTATATCTCTTTTATTGATATTGTTTATTATATTCTGTGCAATACTTTTTGGATTTTGCTTTAATTTTTTTGATAATTGCATTGCTATATTAGTAGAAAAATCGCCATTTTCATTATCTTTTGGTTTTTCTATAATAACAGAACTTTTTTCATTCATTTCTTTTAATGAATCCTCAATTATTTTTTTAATTTCATTTTTGATATCCATAAATATCACTCCCAAAATATTAGTTTATATTCAAAATTACCTATATAATTTTCTTCGTTAAATAAATCATAATGTATATATATATATTTATCTTTTATTTCTAATTTATTTGTAATTACCAATAAATTTATATTTAATCCGACAGATTTAACTTCATAGTTACAATTTATTTTTTTAGATAATTTAAATTCTAAATTTAAATTATAATCTTCATTTTTTCTAAGAATTTTAATACTATCTTCAAAGATATTTATAGTTATAAACAAATCTTCTTCTTTATATGTTATTGTTTTTGTTTCTTCAAAATAATTACCTATTGTTTCTACATTTGTTGTCTCATTTTCTGAATTTGTCATTATAGATCTTAACTTTATTTGTTTCATAACAACTCCTATAAATTTACTACGGACAATTATAGCACATTTTTTTAAAAAATACACTTATATTTTTCTTTTTTTTTTTCATAATAAATATGAGTGGTGATTATATGAATTTAATCAAAAAAACATTTTATTTTTCTTATGCTGTATTTTTTTTATTAACATTATTATTAGTTAGTATTTATTTGTATGCAAAATCAACTCCTAAAATAGATATAAAATTAGCAAATAACATTGTTATTTACGATAATAACAATAATATTATTTTTAATGGTCATCAAAGTAAAGAATGGGTAAGTTTAAATAATATTTCTGAATATTTAATAAATGCAACATTATATACAGAAGATAAAAGATTTTATAATCATTTTGGTTTTGATTTTAAAAGAATTTTAAAATCAATTTATGTAAATATGATTAATAAAAGTTTAATTGAAGGGGCATCAACAATAACTCAACAATACTCCAGAAATTTATTTTTAGATTTTGATAAAACTTGGAAAAGAAAATTTGATGAGGCTATGCTTTCTTTTAAATTAGAAACTCATTATTCAAAAGAGGAAATTTTAGAAGGTTATTTAAATACTATAAATTATGGAAACGGAGTTCTTGGTATCGAGAATGCCTCTTTATATTATTTTAATAAAAGTGCTAAAGATTTAAATTTAGCTGAAGCTACTATGCTTGCTGGAATACCTAAATCTCCTAATAATTTTTCTCCTTTAAATGATGAATTAGAAGCTAAAAAAAGACAAAATATTATTTTAACAAATATGTTAAACAACAATATTATTAGTGAAGAGGAAAAAAAAGAGGCTTTAGAACAAAATTTAGTTTATCATGGAATAAAAGATAGATTAAACCTTTCAACACTTTTGTATTATCAAGACGCAGTAATAAAAGAATTAAAAAGTATTATAAATACTAAATCAATAGAAAAAAGAGGTTTAAAAATTTATACTGCTCTTGATTTAGAAGCTCAAACAATTCTTGAAAATAATATTTTATATAAAATGAAAGAGGATTTGGAGTTACAAACTGCTGGAATTATGATGAATCCAGAGAATGGTCAAATTATAGCATTAGTAGGTGGCAGAGATTATTCAAAATCAGAATTTAATAGAGCTACATCATCAAGAAGACAAGTAGGATCAACTATGAAACCATTTTTATATTATGCTGCATTAGAAAATGGTTTTACTGCGTCTACTAGTTTTTTTAGTGAACCTACTATTTTTACATTTAGCAATAAAGACACATATTCACCTAGAAACTTTGCAGAAATTTATCCTAATGAAGAAATTACTATGGCTATTGCATTATCATATTCTGATAATATATACGCTGTTAAAACACATTTGTTTTTAGGAGAAGAGGTTTTAGTAGATATTTCAAAAAGAGTTGGGATAAAGGAAAATTTATATCCTCATCCATCTCTACCTCTTGGTACAATAGAAATAAATATAATAGATTTTATAACAGGATATTCAACATTAGCTAATGAAGGTCATAAAGTAGAACCACACTTAATAAAAAAAATAGTAGATTCAAATGATAATTTAATATATAAAGCAAATGAAAAAAAAGAACAAGTTCTTAATAAAAGTATAACTTTTATTTTAAATGAATTATTAACAACTACTTATGATTTAAATTTAATAGATTATTCTTATCCAACCTGTACCAATATGGCTCGTAGTATGTCTAGAAAATATGCGGTGAAATCAGGTTCAACTGATACAGATGTTTGGACTATTGGTTATAACAAAGATGTAGTTTTAGGAATTTGGAATGGGTATGATGATAATACGTCTATAAGTCTAGATGTTAGTAGAATGTCAAAAGAAATTTGGATTAATGCTATAGAAGAATATTTAAAAGATAAAGAGAGTAATTGGTATACAATTCCTAATAATGTTGTTGGTATTTTAGTAAACCCATTCACAGGGAAAATAGCTACTGAAAATAGCGAAAAAAAAAGGATTCTATACTATATAAAAGGTACAGAACCTATTGATAAAGACTAATTAACTATTACTGTTCTTATTTGTGTTTCTGCTTTATTTCCATATAAATTTGTAACATCATATCTTATATAATATGTTCCTTTTTCATATATATTGACACTTCCTGTTACTAAAACTCTATTACTAATATTACCTTCATTGGCATCTATAGCTTCAAATCCAGGATCAACAAAAGTACTACCTTGAGATATTGTAATGGTTGATGGTCCTTCTAAATTTATTACTGGTTTAGTATCATCTGTTACATTATCTGAATTAACTATATAAACTGTTCTTATTTTTTCATCTGCATTTGAATAAGTGTAATGAACATAATATGTCCCTACATTCGATGTTGATAATGATGCAGAATCAATATTAGAAGAATCTAATTCAGTAATAGAATTAAGTGAATAATTTATAACTGCTGCCCCTAATTCTTCATAATTTGAATTTCTTTTTAATGTAACTTCTTTTGGCCCATGTAAAAAAATTATTGGGTTGTTTTCCTGTTTTTTATCATATATAGTTTCTAAATTATTATTAATGTTTACTATTAAAACTTCATCATTAAGAGAAATGTTATTTAATTTTATTGTATCTAATAATCCTTTATCATACAAAGTTTGTAAATTTATTTTTGCCATATTATTAGATTTTAAATTTGGTATTTCACTTTCATAAGTTATTGCATATATATATGCTGCATTTTCAATTTTTTCAATTATTGATTCATCTACAAAATCATCCATATCTTTTATATTTCTATCAATTATAGGTATAATTATAGCTGCTAGCATTACTATCATTGTTATTACAACTATTACTTCTATTAAAGTAAGTCCTTTATTGTTTTTCATATTTCCTCCTAAGGTTTTACAACTACAGTTATTGTTAGCGTATCTGCTTTATTTCCAGATGAATCAGTATAATCATATTTTATATAATAAGTTCCTGTAGAGTTAATATTTATAGTGTTTGATGTTGGTTGAATATTGTAAATAACACCATCCACATTATCTGTGGCGGTAACAATTGGCATTGTTATATTATTACCTAACGTTGTTTCAATATCATTATTAGGTATATTAGATGTTAAAATTGGTGGTTCTTTATCTACATCTGGAAAATCGCTTGTAACAATTATAGCCCGTTCTAATACAATTGAATTTTGTACAGAATATTTTAATATATATGTTCCTTCTGTATTTATATCAACTGTGTTTTCAACAACTATGCTTGAAGTAATATTATTACCATCTTTATCCATAGCTATTGCTCCAGGATCAGTAAAATCAGATCCTTTTTTGATTCTTATAGTTTTTGGGCCGATCAAAGTTATTCTTGATCTTTCACTTTGATTAGGATCATATAAAATATCAATTTTATTATTATGATCTAGTGTAACATAAATTACATGATTTAATGGAATTGGAATACCTGTAGTAGGATTTATTAGATCACCAGATAAAAAACCCTCTTTTAATAATTCGTCAATTCTAATAGTCATATGACCAAATCTAGATAATTCTTCTAATTGTAAAAATTTATTGTTAACATATTGTTCAGTTGCATTTTCAATAGATAAAACTATTTTTTCAAAAGAGGTTTCTCTAAATCTATTAACTCTATTTAATATAATAGGTACTGCTATAGCTGCAATAATACTTAAAATTACAATAACCGCTATTAATTCTGTTATTGTAAAACCTTTTTTTTTCATATATTCACCCCATTTTATATAATAAATCATACATGATAAAAAAAAATAGTCAATAAAACAAGTATTTCTACTTGTCTATTTTAACAATAATTTGATATGTTTTTTCAGAATCTAATTCTTCTATATTTATATTAAATCCTGAATTATTTAAATTTTCTATATTACTTTTAATTAAATTAACAGCATCTGTTATATTTTTATGTTCTAATTTAACTTCTTGTTTATTATCTGAAATATTAAAATCTAAAATTTCTATATCATCATTATCTATTTCATTTTTATAATCCGAAAAATTATTATCGTTTTGTTCTGGGAATACAATAAATTTATTTTTTATTTCTTGAGTTTCTACAAAATTATCAATATTTTTCGCTGATGGTGCTTCTTTTGGTTTTAATAATCTTTCTATATCTACCACATTTGATTGTTGTACATTAATATCTTGAGCTGCATTTTTTAATTTTTCTATATCTATATCTATTTTTTCATTTTTATTTAAAAATAAATTATTTTCTTCGGGGAATGATTCATTTAATTGATTTATAATATTTAATTGGGGATTTGGTTCATAATTTTCATATGGATTTGGTATTACTGAATTTGGTTCACTATAATTTTCTGGTTTTACTGTATTATCAAAAATATTTTGAGTTTCTATATTACTATTAATTTCTTCATTTTTCACTTCTGAAACCTCATGTTTTTTTTTAATTAATTCATCCGTCTGTCTAACAGTTAATTTTTTACTTAATATTTCATTTAACATTTGTTTTTGTTGTTCTTTATCTTTTAATTTTAATAAACTTCTAGCATGTCTTTCTGAAATTTTTTCATGTAATAACGCATCTTGTACATCTTCATTTAAATTTAGAAGTCGTAATTTATTAGCTATAGAAGATTGACTTTTTCCCATGCGAACTGCTAATTGTTCTTGAGTTAAATATCCTTTATCTAATAATTTTTTATATGATTTTGCCTCTTCTAATGGTGTCATCTCTTTTCTTTGTATATTTTCAACTATTGCAATTTCTGCACTGTTTTTATCATCAATATTCATAACTATTACAGGTACTTTTTTTAATCTAACTAAACAAGCCGCCTTATATCTTCTTTCACCTGCTATAATTTCATATTTATCTTCTAATTTTCTTACTACTAATGGTTGAATTATTCCATGTTCTCTAATAGAATCTGCTAATTCATTCAAACTTTTTTCATCAAAAGAAAGTCTTGGTTGAAATCTATTAGGAAGTATATAATCTATATCTATTTCTAATATTTCCCTATCAACGGTATTATTCACTAAGGACCACTCCCTACTTTTTATTCTTTATATCTTATATCATACTAAAAAACCTAAAAAAAAACAATGCTTTTGTTTTTTTTTATTAAATATATTTATATTATAAAGGCATTTTTTTTATTTTTTCAAATTTTCTTGGATATTTTACATTAGTAGATTTTATTTTTTTTATCATAACTATATTTCTTATACTATTTTCAATAGGAAGGTTAAATTTTATAATGTTATGTAATTTTGAATCTAACTTATCCAAAAAAATTATTTTTTTTATTTCATCTTCTATATTTGCTTTCATAGGAATAAAATAACCATTTGTTTTTACAATTGGAATACAAATTTCTGAAATTATATTTAATTTTGATACTGCTCTACATGTAACAACATCAAATGTTTCTCTATTTTTTATTGCAAATTCTTCAGCTCTACAATGTATAACCTCAATATTATTTAAATTTAATTTTTTTATTACTTCTTTTAAAAATATAACTCTTTTATTTAGTGAATCAACCAAATGTATTTTTAAATTTGGAAAACATATTTTTAAAACTAAACCTGGAAAACCAGCTCCGGTCCCTACATCACATAAACTAATGTTTTTATTTAAATCAATAGCTTTTATTAAAGTAATACTATCATAAAAATGTTTCAAATACACATCTTTTTTTTCAGTTATAGATGTTAAATTTATTTTTTTATTCCATTCTATTAACAACTTATAATATTGTTCTAATTGATTTAGTTGAAATTCATTTAAATTTATTCCTAATTCACTAGTATAATTTAAAAAATCATCATTATTCATCTTTAAAGTACCTCCTCATATAAACTGTTAATATAGATATATCTGAAGGGTTTACTCCACTTATTCTCATTGCTTGCCCTATTGATGTAGGTCTTACTTTATTTAATTTTTGTCTTGCTTCACTAGCTATATTTTTAATATTATTATAATCTATATCTTCAGGTATTTTTTTATATTCAAGTTTTAACATTTTTTCTGCTTCTTTAATTGTTTTATTAATATATCCTTCATATTTTATAAATATTTCAACTTGTTCTAATATTTCTCTATCATACTTTTTAGATAATTTTGTTTCTATATCAAATATACTATTTTCTGGCCTTTTTAAATAATTATATAAAGTTATATTTTTTTGTTCTTTTAATTTATTATTTTTAAGAATTTCTAATATTTGTTCTATACTTTCTTTTTTATTTATAAATTTATTATAAATCCTTTTATTTATCAATCCTACATTATAACCGTATTCCCTTAATCTTAAATCTGCATTATCATGTCTTAATAATAATCTATATTCCGCACGTGACGTTAATAATCTATAAGGTTCATATGTCCCTTTTGTTACTAAATCATCTATTAAAACACCTATATATGCTTCATTTCTTTTTAAAACCAATGGTTCTTTACCTTTTATTTTTAAAACTGCATTTATCCCTGCTATTAAACCTTGACAAGCTGCTTCTTCATATCCACTTGTACCATTTATTTGTCCAGCAGTAAATAAATTTTCTATTATTTTAGTTTCTAAAGAACTTTTTAATTGTGTTGGTACTATTGCATCATACTCTATAGCGTACGCATATTTTAATATTTCTGCATTTTCAAGCCCAGGTAAACTTTTAACCATTTTATCTTGAACATCTCTTGGCATACTTGTAGAAAAACCCTGTATATATACATCTTCATAATATTTACTTTCAGGTTCTAAAAACAATTGATGTGTGTCCTTATCTTTAAATCTAACAATTTTATCCTCTATTGATGGACAATATCTTGGACCTACACTTTTTAAATCATGAATTCCTCCATACATACTAGATTTATTTAGATTTTCTAATATTATTTTTTTAGTTAATTCGGTTGTATATATTAAATAACAAGGTTCTTGATTTTTATAATCATAAAAAACTTTATTATCAAAACTAAATGTATAACTTTTATTATCCCCAGGTTCTAATTTTGTTTTAGAAAAATCTATACTACTTTTTGATATTCTTTGTGGAGTACCAGTCTTAAGCCTTAAAATTTCAAATCCATATTTTTTTAAATTATCACTTAAATATAATGAAGGTTTTTCATCTAATGGTCCACTACTAGTTCTAGTATCACCCACTAATATCTCACTTTTTAAATAAGTTCCAGTTGTTAATATAACAACCTCACTTATTATTTCTTCATTATTAGATAAAATAACACCAGACACTTTATTTTCTTTTATAATTAAATCTTCTACCATTTCTTCTAATAATTCTAAATTTTTTTGATTTTTAAGGGTTTTTATCATTTCTTTTGGATAAGTTATCTTATCAACTTGTGAACGCAAAGATCTTACTGCAGGTCCTTTTTTACTGTTTAACATTTTCATTTGTATCAAAGTTTTATCTGCACATTTCCCCATTTCTCCACCTAATGCATCTATTTCTCTTACTACAATCCCTTTAGCACTACCACCTATAGAAGGATTACATGGCATATTTGCTATATTTTTAATATTACTTGTAATTAATAAAGTTTTATAACCCATACGTGCACTTGCTAAAGCAGCTTCACATCCAGCATGTCCACCACCAACTACAATTATTTTATATTTCATAAAAATCACCCAATTTCAATTTGTAATTATAAAGAAAAAAGATAAAAATAACAAGTCTTTATTATTTATATCCACAGTATAATTATGCATAACTTCTTTTTCTGTTAACGCTCTATTATAAAATTTTATATCACTTAAAGAACCATCAAGATAATAAGAACCTCTTCTTCCGATATCTATATGTCCATCATTTCTAATATTAAAAATATTAAATTGGCTATCAGCTGTAGAATTAACAACCAAGTCACCATCAACAAAAACTTTTGTATTAATACCGTCCCATGTAATAATCATATTTTGCCAAACATTAAATGTATAATTCCAAGAATAAGTGGTTCTCCAATTATTATCAAGATGAAATCTCATTCTAATACTTCCGTTAGAAGATGCATGTCCTATATCTATTAAAATACCATTATTAAACCAAAATATATATCCTTTTTCTGTATTTATATTACTCCAAAATGATATGGTAAATTCTTCTACGCTATTTAATTTATCAAAATATGAAACAGTTATATAATTATCAATTCCATTGAAACTACTTGCTTTATTCTTTTCACTAAATCTATTTAAAGTTAATGTTGTTCCAAAATTTGTTCCGTGATTATTAAAACCACTTCTATCTAGATATGTATTATCTGATATAGTATCCCCTAATGGTAAATCTAATACTAAACCTTCTGTTATTATATTAGTTGAAACATAACCATTTTCACAACTTATATGAGGTGTAAATATTTCATTATTTCCAATTACAGTAACTAATACATATCCATCACATATAGTATCAGGCTCATCTAAATCTGAAATTTCTTCAATTAATTGTTCTTTAGTTATTATTACACTACCATCTGGTGAAAATTGAATAGGTTTCATAACTAAATATTTTTTAGCAGCTTCTATTAATCTATTTTCATTTTCTTCCCAGATTTTAATTCTATTTCTATTAAACATATTTCTTACTGTTGGAAAAACTAATAGTAATATTATTAATATTATTATTATTGATGCTAATATTTCTACTAAAGTGAAACCTTTTTTATCCATAAATATTTCTCCTTTTAAAATGTTTTTATAGGTAATACTAATTGTATTAAATTTTCATTATTAGGAGTTTTTATTATTATTGGTTTAATTTCTCCATTCAACAATAATATAACATTTTCACTTTTTAAAGCTCTTAATGCATCCATCATATATTTAGATGAAAATGCTATTTTAACTTCAGTTTCATTTGATTTTTCGACTTTCATTCTTTCTTCGATTTTACCTATTTCTTGTGAAACTGAACTAATAATTAATTCATTATTAGTTGTTTCCATTTTCACTATGTTTTTTTCTTTTTCACTTGTTAATAATGAGGCTCTATCTATAACATTATATAATTCATTTAAATTTGATGTGATTTGTAATAAACATTCTTCAGAAATTAATTTTGAGGTATCAGGGTATGTTCCATTCAATAATCTAGATTGAAATAATATATTATTGAATTTAAATAATATTGTATTACTAAAAATATGCATTTCAATATTTTCATCTTCATCATCTATTATTTTTGTTAATTCTATTAAATTTTTACTAGGTATTACTATATTAACTTCATGTTCTATAACTTCATTTAAAGTTATTGTTTTTTTAGAAAGTCTATATGAATCTGTTGCAATACATTCTAAAATATTTTCTTTTATATTAAAATTTATTCCTGTTAATATTGGTCTTGATTCTTGTAATGAAGCTGCAAAGGCTGTTTGATTTATAATGTTTTTAAATATTTTTTTATTTATATATATTGGAGTTTTAATTGTGTCTAAATCTCTATTAGGAAATTCATTAGCATTTATTCCATTTAAATTATACTCTGCATTATTAGTGTATAAAACTATTCTTAAACCATCTGTTTCTAACTTTATAATATCACTTGGTATTTTCCTAACTATATCAATAAAATATTTTCCAGGTATTACGATAGAACCTACTTCTTCAATTTCATTTATATCTTTTTTATCAATAAAAACTTCTATAGTAATATCATCATCACTACAGGTTAAAAATAAACCCTCCATTGTTAAATTGAATTTAATACCTGATAAAACTGGTATTATATTTTTAGTTGATATAGCTTTAGAAACTTGATTTAAACTTTCTGTTAAAATTTCTTTTTTTATAGATAATTTCATTTTCATTCCTCCTCTATTTATTTTTATTTATAATTTGTTTTATTTTTATTATTACTGTGAATATTGTGGATAATTGTAAATTTAGTATATATTACTGTAATTTTTAGTGTTATTAGTTATGTGGATATTTTTATTTTATACACAACATTAATTTAATTTCTTCTTTAAATTTTCTATAGTATCTTTAAAATTGTTATTAATTTTCATTTCTTTTTCAATTTTACTACAAGCATGTATTACAGTTGTATGATCTTTTCCACCAAATTCCATTCCAATTCGCGGAAATGATTCATCTGTTAGTATTCTAGATAAATACATTGCTATTTGTCTAGGTAACGCTATATTATTCGTTCTTTTTTTAGAAGATAAATCTTCTACATTAATATTAAAAAAATCTGCTACTATTTTTTGTATTTTTTGAATATTATTTTTCATATAACCAACTGTATTTAAATAATCATTTAAAGCTTCCATAGCAACATCTAAATCAATTTTTTCTTTATTAAACATAGCTGTATATGCAAATAATCTATTTAAAGCCCCTTCTAATTTTCTAACGTCAGAAGTACAATTATTTGCAATAAATTCAATTACATCTTCATTTAATGGTTTAGCTAATTCATGACAACTTAATTTTTTTCTTAAAATTTCAACTCTTAATTCATAATCTGGAGGAAAAACATTAACTGCTAATCCCCAATTAAATCTAGTTCTTAATCTATCTTCTAATAGTTTTAAATCATCAGGGGATCTATCAGAAGATATAATTATTTGTTTACCTTCTTGATGTAATTCATTAAAAGTATGAAAGAATTCTTGTTGACTTTGAGTAGCATTAGCTAAAAATTGAATGTCATCAATAATTAATATATCAATATTTCTATATTTTTCTTTAAAATTTTCTACACAATCTAAATTATGATTATTATCTTTCTTATTAATACCAACAAAATCAGATTTAAATCTTTCACTAGTAACATATAATACTTTTTTATTACTATTTTTAATAATAAAATTCCCCACTGCATGCATAAGATGTGTTTTTCCTAACCCACTACTTCCATATAAAAATAAAGGATTATATGCTTTACCTGGTTTTTCTGCAACCGCAAGAGCCGCAGTAAAAGCTAATCTATTAGTTGTTCCTACAACAAAAGTATCAAAAATATAATTAGGATTCAAATTTGCTTGTACAGGATTATTAAAAGGAACTCCACTTTCTTCAACTTCAATTTTATTTTCTTTATTGATTTCCTCATCTAATAAGAATTCAAATTCAAAATTAGTACCTGTTAAAGAATTGAAATTTTCTGATATTAAATCAATATAATTTTCAATTAGACTTTTTTTATGTAATTGCATAGGTACAACAATAGTAGCAATTCCATTATCAATTTTATATAATTTTGTTTCACTAAACCAAGTATCAAAAGATATAGGTGATATATTTTTTTTTATCAAATCTAAAAAATTATTCCATAAATCGCCTTCATTCATATTATATCACTCCCTATATAACTAATAAATACATATATATTGTAACTTATTTTTTTGAAAAAACGAACCTAAAATTGTGGATAACATACTTAATAACAATTTATAAACATATTTATCCACAGAAAATGTTATATAAAACAATAAAATAAGACACTTTTCCACAAATTTAATAAAAAACTTATATACATTGTTTATAAATTATTTTTTTTTATTGTTAATAGTTGTGGATAAATTGTAAAAAACTATATTTATTGAGAAAAAAACAATAAGATATCCACAAAATAAATGTTTATTAATAAAATAGGCTGTTTATACTTTTTATTGACATTTATATTATTAACATTTATAATTATATTGTTAAAAAGGACCGGAGGTGTAACAATGAAAAGAACATATCAACCTAATAAAAGGAAAGAAAAAAAAGTGCATGGTTTTTTTGCTAGAAAATTAGCTTGTACTGGTATATTAACAAGAAGAAGAAAAAAAGGCAGAAAAAAATTATCAAAATAAATACCACGGTAAGTGGTTTTTTATTATGAAATAAGGTGAAACAATGAAAAAAATAAACATTGTTAAAAACAATATAGAATTTAATAAGATAATAAATACAGGAAAAGTATATAAAAACAGATATTTTTCAATATATATATTAGAAAAAAATAAAAAGTATTACAGATTTGGTATTGCAGTTTCAAAAAAAACTGGAAACGCTGTTACTAGAAATAAAATAAAAAGACAGATACGAAATATAATTAGTAATAGTAATATAAATTATGATTTTTTTGATTATGTTATAATTGCTAGAAAAGAAATATTAAATATTAATTATCAACTTATTGAAAAAGAATTATTAAAATTATTATCTAATATAAATAAGGAGAATTATAATGAATAAAAATATAAAAATAATATTTACTACTCTTATATTATTATTAATTTTAACAGGATGTACAAAACCATTAAAAGATAGTGATAATAATAGAGTAATATATAATTATGAAATAATATGTGATAATTGTAGTGCTATATGTGAAGAAAATTTAGAAAAATATAATGAACTTAAAGAAAAAAGTGAACTAACTGATGATGAACAAATTATATTTAATGAATTATATGAAAACAACAAAAGTTGTGAAGATGATTGTTTAGAAAAATGTGAACTTGCTAAAGAAAATTCAACTGGACAATCTTTAACTGAAAATATATTGTGTAGACCTACTAATAAAGATGTTATAGAAATTTATAAAATAAATAATGTTGATATATCAAATCTTCCTGAGTGTGCTGAATATAAAATAAATGATAGTGGTTATGAAGGTTTATGGACATCATTTTTTGTAAAACCCCTTGCTTGGTTAGTTTTAAGAATTGGTACTATAATAAATAATTATGGTTTATCCTTAATGCTTGTTAGTTTTATAATAAGATTAATATTAATGCCTTTAACAAAAAATACAGCATTACAATCAGAAAATATGAAAAAAGCTCAACCAGAGATTAGTGCTGTAGAACAAAAATATAAAGGTAAAACAGATCAAGAATCTGTAATGAAAAAAAGTCAAGAAACAATGTTAATTTATAAAAAACATGGTATAAATCCATTATCAAGTTGTTTATTTGCTTTTATTCAAATACCAATTTTATTTGCTTTTATAGAAGCTATAAATAGGACACCTGCAATTTTTGAAGAAACATTATTTGGTTTAAAATTAGGAATGACACCAAGTGTTGCGATGACAAGAGGTGAATGGTGGTACATTTTTATAGTTATAATTCTAGCTTTAGTTACTTATTTCTCATTTAAATTAAATAAAACAGCAGCAGCAACACCATCTAGCGAAAAACAAATGAAAATTATGAATAAATTTTTAATAATATTTATTATATTTATGTCATTCTCACTATCAACTGCAATAGGGTTATATTGGATAACATCTAGTGGATTTACAATATTTCAAAATATATTAGTAAAAAGAGGTGTGAAAAAATGAAAAAATACCAGTTTGTAGAAAAAACTTATGAAGAAGCAAAAGAGAAAGCTTTGATGGAACTTAATGTAGAAGATAAAGATATATATATTAAAGAAAGTGAAGAAAACGGTGGATTATTTAAGAGTAAAAAGCTTAAACTTGAAATAATAAAAAAAGATGACATTATAGAGTATATTAAAGATTTTATAAATAATGTATCTGAATTTATGGAAATAAAAATTAAAATAGAAGCTAAAAAAAGAGAAAAATATATAAAAATTAATATGTTCTCTAATAATAATCCAATATTGATTGGAAAACATGGAAAAACGTTAGAATCTTTACAAACTTTAATAAAAAGTTCAATTCAAACTACAACTGGTTTTAAAACTAATATCATATTGGATGTAGAAAACTATAAAGAAAAACAACATGAATCTCTTGAATATAACGTAAAAAAAATTGCTTTAGAAGTAAAAAAAACAGGTATAGACTCAACTCTTGATCCTATGAACTCTTTTGAAAGAAGATTAGTTCATAATGTATGTAATAAACTAGGTGGAGTTTATACAGAATCTGTTGGTGAAGAACCAAATAGATATGTTGTTATAAAAAAGAACGAAAAAGAATAATTTCTCAAATGTATACTTGTATTATATTTTAATAAAGGAAAAAACACGATATATAATATTTCGTGTTTTTTTATGTTATAATACGAAATATTGGAGGGATATTATGTTTGATACAATAGCAGCTATATCAACCACATTAGGGGTTGGAGCTATATCAATAATTAGAGTAAGTGGAAAAGATGCTATAAAAATAGTAAATCATATATTTGATTCCAAAGATTTAGAGAAAATGCCTACACATACAATTCATTACGGTCATATAATTGATAGAGAAAAAATAATAGATGAGGTTTTGGTATCTGTTATGAGAGGACCAAAAACTTTTACAACCGAAGATATAGTAGAAATAAATTGTCATGGTGGAATATCAACTACAAAAAAAGTTTTAGAACTATTATTAAATAATGGTGCAATATTAGCAGAACCAGGAGAATTTACAAAAAGAGCTTTTTTAAATGGTAGAATAGATTTAATAGAAGCAGAATCTGTAATGGATTTAATAAATTCAAAAACAGAAAAATCTAGAGAGTTGGCTATTAATGGTATTGAAGGAAAAATATCCCTTTTAATAAAAAAATTAAGAAAAAATTTATTAGAAACAATTGCAAATATAGAGGTTAATATTGATTATCCGGAATATGAAGATATTTTAGTTGTTACAAATGAAATGATAAAAAAAAATATAGTAGATATAAAAGAAAAATTAAAAATAATTCTAAAAGAATCTGAAAACGGAAAAATTATAAAAGAGGGCATAAATGTATTAATTATAGGAAGACCAAATGTTGGGAAAAGTAGTATATTAAATAAATTAATAGATGAGGAAAAAGCAATAGTAACTGATATAGAAGGAACAACTAGAGATATAGTAGAAGGATCAATAAATCTAGATGGAATAGCACTTAATATAATAGATACTGCAGGAATTAGGGAAACTGAAGATATTATTGAAAAAAAAGGAGTAGAAAAAAGTTTAAATTTGGTAGAAAAAGCAGATTTAGTAATATTAGTTTTAAATAATAATGAAGAAATTAGAAAAGAAGATTTTGAATTATTAGATAAGACACAAGGAAAAAAGAGAATAATATTAATTAATAAAATAGATCTTGAAACAAAATTAGATAGAAGAAAATTAAATAATAGTGAAATAATAGAAAGTAGTACTGTGAATGATTTTGGATTAGAGGGCTTAACAGAAAAAATAAAAGAAATTTTCAATCTAAATGAATTAGAAACAAAAGACTTAACTTATTTATCAAACGCAAGACAAATATCTATTTTAAAAAATACTCTTACTTTAGTTTATGAAGTAGAATTAGGTATAAAAAATAATATGCCTGTAGATATATTAGAAATAGATATAAAAAACATTTGGGAATTATTAGGAAATGTTATAGGAGAAAATTATAGTGATGAATTAATAGACCAACTATTTAGCCAATTTTGTTTAGGTAAATAGGGGGATTTAAAATGTTAAATTATTTTAGTGAGATATCACCAATGATGGGTGCTTTGTATGCTTCTTTTTTTACATGGATAGCAACAGCACTAGGTTCATCATTGGTTTTATTTTTAAAAAAAATAAACAAGAATATATTAGATGCAATGCTGGGATTTGCAGGAGGAATAATGATTTCCTCATCTTTTTTTTCTTTATTAATACCAGCTATAACAATTGCAGAAAATTTAAAATTAAATGTATTAATAATAATTGTTACAGGTTTTTTAACAGGATGTTTATTTTTATTTATATTTGATACCATAATTAATATAAAAATAAAACATAAAAAAAATAAAAATATAAAAAGATGTATATTATTAATAATATCTATAACTATTCATAATATATTAGAAGGAATAATTATTGGTGTTGCGTTTGGTTCTACAATAAATAATACGCAAGGAATAACAATTATATCTGCAATAATCATATCATTTGGTATATCAATACAAAACTTTACTGAAGGAAGTGCAGTTAGTATACAATTAAGAAAAGAAGGTTATAGTAAGTTTAAATCTTTTTTTATAGGTCAAATAAGTGGTATAGCGGAACCTATAAGTGCTGTATTTGGAATAATATTAGTTATGAAAATAAACAAATTATTACCTTTTTTACTATCATTTGCAGCAGGTGCAATTATATTTGTTGTTATTATTGAATTAATACCAGAAAGTCAAAAAAACAAATATAAAGGGTTAATAACAATAACAACAATACTTGGTTTTATTGTTATGATGTCGCTTGATATATGGTTAAATTAATATGTTATAATATATGCGGAAGTGATATTATGCAATTAAATAAAATAAAATTAGTGAATTTTAGAAATTATAAAAATTTAGATTTAAGTTTTGAAAAAAATATAAATATATTTATTGGAGATAATGCTCAAGGGAAAACAAATTTATTAGAAAGTATATATGTTATGGCAATATCTAAATCGCATCGTATGTTTATTGATAATAATTTAATAAAAAAAGATGAATTATATACAAAAATTAAGGGTACATTATTATCAAATAATAGAACAACAGACTTAGAGTTGTTAATAAATATAAAAGGAAAAAGTGTTAAAATTAATAATAAAATAATAAAAAAAACAAGCGATTATATATCAAAATGTACTGTTATAATTTTTACTCCAGATGATTTAGAAATAGTAAAAGGAAGCCCAGGAATAAGAAGAAAATTTTTAAACATTGAAATAGGACAATTAAATAATAAATATTTAAATGTATTAAATGATTATAATTTTTTAGTGAAAACAAAAAATGATTATTTAAAAAAAATAACAAAAGAGACTCTGGATATAAATTACCTTGATATTTTAAACGAGCAATTAATAAATAAGGCTATAATAATATATAAGTATCGTAATGAGTTTATGGAAAAAGTAAGTGAAAATGCAAAAAAAATATATAAAGATTTAACAAATGAAAATAATTTACTTATAAAATATAACCCAAATATAGAATTCGATTATTTTGATCAAGAGCAAATTTCAAACTCTATGAAAGAAAAATTTAAAAAAAATGTACAAAGAGAAGTTTTACAAGGAATGAGTTTATATGGACCTCATCGAGATGATTTTAAATTTTTTATAAAAAATAATGAAATAAAAGAGTATGGTTCTCAAGGACAACACCGATTAGCTGTATTATGTTTAAAATTAGGTGAAATTGAAATGTTTAAAGAATCAAAAAATGAGTATCCTATTTTATTACTTGATGATATATTTAGTGAACTTGATGAAAATAAAAAAAACAATATAATTAAATATATTAAAAATGATATACAAACATTTATAACTACTACAGATTTAAATAATATTAATAAAAATTTATTGAAAAATGCTGATATATTTAAAATTAAGGAAGGAAATTTAATAAAAAAAGAAAAAAATAACTAAATTAACATAAAAACACAATAAAAAGCTAAAAATGTGTTATAATTAAAACGTATGTATAGGAGTACTTATACAGCGTTTTTTTTGAAATATAGCAAAAAAACAGTTGATTTTATTTTTTATATAAAAATATAGTTTAAGAGGTGAAAATATGACAGAACATTATGATTCTTCAGATATTCAAGTATTAGAAGGATTGGAAGCGGTAAGAAAAAGACCAGGAATGTATATTGGGTCAACTGGAAGTAAAGGATTACACCATTTAGTATGGGAAGTGGTTGACAATTCTGTTGACGAAGCTTTAGCTGGGTATTGTGATGATATAGAAATAATAATAGAAAAGGATAATTCTATAACAGTAAAAGATGATGGGAGAGGTATACCAACTGGTATACATCCAAAAACAGGAAAATCAACAGTTGAAACAATTTTCACTGTTCTTCATGCTGGTGGAAAATTTGGTGGTGGTGGATATAAAGTTTCTGGGGGATTACATGGTGTTGGTGCATCTGTAGTAAATGCTCTTAGTACTTATTTAGAAGTAACTATTTATAAAAATAGTGAAATTCATTATCAAAAATTTGTAAATGGTGGAATTCCAGAAGATGAATTAAAGGTAATAGGGGAATGTTCCATAGAGAGAACGGGAACAACTATAAGATTTAAACCAGATAGAACCATTTTTGAAGAAACAACAGAATATGATTATGATATTTTAAAAACTAGGGTTAGGGAATTAGCATTTTTAAACAAAGGTTTAAGAATAATACTTGTTGATAATAGAACAGATAAGAAAGAAGAATTTTTATATCAAGGTGGAATAATTGAATATGTTGATATGATTAATAAAAATAAAAACCCAATTCATAAAAATATAATTTATTTAAATGGTTCAGAAGAAGAAATAACAATTGAGGTTGCTTTACAATATAATTCTGGATATAGCTCAAACGTATATTCATTTGCAAATAATATAAATACATATGAAGGTGGTACTCATGATGACGGAATTAAGAGAGCTTTAACAAGAGTTATAAATAATTATGCTAAAAACAATAAAATACTTAAAGATTCAGATGATAGTTTAAGTGGAGATGATGTTAGGGAAGGTTTAACTATGATTATATCTGCTAAACATCCAAATCCCCAATTTGAAGGTCAAACAAAAACAAAACTAGGTAATGTTGAAGTTAGAAAGATATCTGATTCAATATTTTCTGAGGGGTTTAATAGGTTTTTACTTGAAAATCCAGAGGATGCAAAAATAATAATTGATAAAGCAATGACAGCAGCTCGCGCTAGAGTTGCAGCAAAAAAAGCAAGAGAATTAACAAGAAGAAAAAACGTTTTAGAGGTATCTTCATTACCTGGGAAACTTGCTGATTGTTCTTCAAAAGATGCAACAACATCAGAAATATTTTTAGTCGAAGGGGATTCTGCGGGAGGATCAGCAAAAGAGGGTAGAGATTCAAAAACCCAAGCTATTTTACCCCTTAGAGGTAAAATATTAAATGTAGAAAAAGCAAGATTGGATAGAATATTTGAGAATACAGAAATAAGATCTATGATTACTGCTTTTGGTACTGGAATAGGCGAAGAATTTGATATATCAAAATTAAGATATCATAAAATTATAATTATGACTGATGCCGACGTAGATGGTGCACATATAAGAACTTTATTACTTACATTTTTTTATCGTTTTTTCAGACCACTTATAGAAAGAGGACATATATATATAGCTCAACCGCCTCTATTTAAAGTTGTTTATGGAAAAAACATAAAATGGCTATTAACAGAAAAAGATTTAAATGAATATTTAAAACAATTACCAGAAAATGCCAAATATGAAGTTTCCAGAAATAAAGGATTAGGGGAAATGGATGCAGATGAATTATGTGATACTACTATGAATATAAAATATAGAGAATTGTTAAAAGTTACAATAGATGATGCAATAAAAGCAGACCAAGTTTTTGATATATTAATGGGTGAAGAAGTTGGTCCGAGAAGAGAATTTATTGAACAAAATGCAATATATGTTAAGAATTTGGATATATAGGTGATTATTATGGAAAATATAAATGAAAAAATAGATAAATTATTAGATAAAAACATAGATGAAGAGATGAAAAGTTCTTTTTTAGACTATTCTATGAGTGTTATAGTATCTAGAGCTTTACCAGATGTTAGAGATGGTTTGAAACCAGTTCACAGGAGAATACTATATGCTATGAATACTTTAGGTATACAAGCTAATTCCCAATTTAAAAAATCAGCACGTATTGTTGGGGATGTAATGGGAAAATATCATCCTCATGGAGATTCAAGCATATACGAAGCTATGGTTAGAATGGCTCAGAAATTTTCTTATAGATATTTATTAGTTGATGGACATGGTAATTTTGGATCTATTGATGGCGATGGTGCTGCAGCACAAAGATATACTGAAGCTAGAATGAGTAAATTATCTATGGAGTTAGTAAAAGATATTAATAAAGATACAGTTGATTTTTTAGATAACTATGATGGAACTGAAAAAGAACCTGAAGTTTTACCGTCTAGGTTCCCTAATATATTAGTAAACGGAACAACTGGAATAGCTGTTGGTATGGCAACTAATATACCTCCACATAATTTAGGAGAAGTAATAGATGCTGTTATAGCTGTTATTAACAATCCTGAAATAACAAGTTTTGAATTAATGGAATATATAAAAGGCCCAGATTTCCCAACTGCTGGTATTATTCTTGGTAATAGTGGAATAAAAAAAGCTTATGAAACAGGTAAGGGAATAATTTCCATTAGAGCTAAAGCTGAAATAGTAGAAAACAACAAAGGAAAACAAAGTATAATAATATCAGAAATACCTTATCAGTTAAATAAAGCTAACTTAGTTACAAAAATAGCAGAATTAGTAAGAGAAAAAGTGTTAGATGGAATAACAGATTTAAGAGATGAATCAAATAGAGATGGAATAAAAATAGTAATAGATATAAAAAAAGAAGCTAATGCAAATGTTATTTTAAATAATTTGTATAAACACACAACTCTACAAACCTCATTCGGAATAAATTTATTGGCTTTAGTTGAGGGTCAACCAAAGGTTTTGAGTTTAAAAGAAATATTGTATCATTATTTAAATCATCAAAAAACAGTTATAATAAGAAGAAGTAAATTTGAGTTAGAAAAAGCAGAAAAAAGAGCACATATATTAGAAGGATTAAAAATAGCGTTAGATTATATTGACGAAGTTATTAAAATATTAAGAGGATCTAAAACTGATACTTTAGCAAAAGAACAATTAATTACAAAATTTAATTTATCAGACACACAATCTGAAGCTATTTTAGAAATGAGATTAAGAAGGTTAACAGGACTAGAAAGAGAAAAAATTGACAATGAATATAATGAATTAATGAAAACAATTGAGTATTTAAAAGGGTTGTTGACAGATGAATCAAAAATATATGAAGTTATTAAAACTGAAATGTTAGAAATAAAAGATAAATATAATGATGAAAGACGAACTCATATTGATTTAACTGCAATAGAATATATAGAAGACGAATCATTAATACCAGTTCAAGAAATAATAGTAGCACTAACTAACAAAGGTTACATAAAAAGAATGCCAATAGATACATATAAAACCCAAAATAAAGGCGGTGTAGGAGTTAAAGGAATGACAACAAATGAAGCGGATTTTGTGGAACAATTATTAGCGCTTACAACACATGATTATATTATGTTCTTTACCAATAAAGGAAAAGTTTATAGAATGAAAGGTTACGAAATACCAGAATATGGAAGACAAGCTAAAGGTTTACCTGTGGTAAATTTGTTACCTTTAGAAAAAAGTGAGTTTGTAACATCGATGCTTACCGTTATGAATGAAGAAAGTCAAAAATATTTATTATTTGCTACAAAAAAAGGATTAGTAAAAAGATGTAATATTAAAGAGTTTGAAAACATAAGAACAAGCGGAAAAATTTCTATAACTTTAAAAGAAGAAGATGAATTAATTTCTGTACTTAAAACAAGCGGAGATGACCATATAGTTTTAGCTTCTTCTAATGGTAGAATGGTAAGATTTAAAGAAGATGAAATAAGGATAATGGGAAGAACAGCTTCTGGTGTTAGGGGAATAGAAATTAGAGATGGATATTGTATTGATGCGAATGTATCTTTAGAAAATCAAGAAGTTTTAGTTGTTACTGAAAACGGTTATGGAAAAAGAACTAATATAAATGAATATAGGATAACACACAGAGGTAGTAAAGGGGTTAAAACTTTAAACACTACAGAAAAAACAGGAAACATTGTTGCTTTTAAACTTGTAGATGTTGATGAGGATTTAATGATAATAACCAATAACGGAATGATTATTAGGATTCCAATTGAACAAATAGCTATAATGAGTAGGGTAACACAAGGAGTTAGATTGATAACTTTAAAAAAAGAACAAAAAGTAACATCGGTTTTTAACATTTCGAAAACACAAATTGAAGAGTAAAAAACAACGTTCCGTATGGAACATTGTTTTTTTTTGTAATAACGCCTCTAAAAAGCCCGTTTTTTATTTCCCGGGAAATAATTTCCCTCAAAAAAACAATATAATAAACAATGTTCCACGTGAAACATAGGTGAACATCCAAAACAATATAATAAACAATGTTCCACGTGAAACATAGGTAAACATCCAAAA
>SKJH01000003.1 GCA_007116005.1 Bacilli bacterium
CTCGCTTGACTCGTTACTTTTATTTTTCTCTTTTCTTTTGTTTTTTTGCTAGTATTATTTAGTCATTGTTAGTAATATTTAGTTATAGTGTATGTTGTTCCCACTTGAAGAATATGTTTATAAATAAAGTTTTCCTTAAAATATTACAATGAATACCGAAGAAAGAAAAAAACAAAAAGATTATTACATTAAAAAGATTAATGAAACTGAAAATCGTTTAAATATTATGGATATTTTAAGTAATTCTTTTGATAAACTAGGTTTTCCTACTCACGAATTAGAAGAATTAAAAGAAATGTCACAAAGAGCCAAAGAAAAAGGACTTAGAAACTTAGAACTTTATAAAAAAGAACTTAAAATCATTGAAGAAATTGAAAAAGAAGAAGATGAAGAAATTGAAGAAGATTTAGAAATTGAAGAAAATAGTTTTGAAAAATTATCTACTGGTTTGGTTTTAGTTTTCAGTAAAGAAGATATTATTAAAATGTCTATTGATGGTTCTTTTAAGGTTGATTTAAGTGAGAATACTAGCGTTTTAAAAGAAATTACTATAAAAGTTAAAAACTTATAAAATGAAATTAAATATAAAAGTTAAAGGCGATTATTTTATATTTACTAACGCAAAAAAAGGCGTTTTAAAGTTACATAAATATTTACCCAAAGTGATTTATGAAAAATCTTATCGTTCTTTTTTTAGGGGTTACCACATAGATAAAGGATATTATGGGGATTTTGATAAACAAATTTTAGATAAATTAACTGGAACTGATGAAGATATAAACGAATTTGTTTTATATTACAATTTTGCTAAATCTTATTTAAATTATAATACTAGAGTTAAAACTTTTAGTGGTTTATTAGAGAAATATTTTTTAAAGTTAGAAAGTTATAATTTAAGCGAAGATTTTACTTTAAAAGAAATGTCTTTAGAGTATGCTAATTATTTAAAAAGTGGGGTTCTTTTAAGTGATGATATATATTTAAGAAAAAAGTTTTTTAAATATTGTAAAGGTGAGTTTAAATTAAGAAAAGATATTTTAAGGATAACTCATAAAAGTAATATTAAATTAGATGAAACTTTTTTAGAATATTATTATAAAGATAAAGAGTTTTTATATTCTTTAATCTTAATTTTAGATGATTTACAAGTTTATGAAGAATTAGATTTAAGTTATTGTGGTTATGAAAAATCATTATACTATCTTTTAAAGGATAATAGATTTTATTCACTTTATACTTTAGGTTATCCTATTAAAAGTATAATTGAAATGTATTTGAATTATTTTTCAGTATATGAAAACTTTAATTTAAAATCATATTTAAATTTTTTAATGGATTATGCTAATATGATGAATTTAATGGGTATTTCTAAATATAAAAGATTTCCAAAATACTTAAAATCTATTCACGATATAACCACAATAGAGTTTAATCTGTTTAAAAAAAATTATGATGAAGAAATTTTCAAAAAACAAGTAAGAGAAGATTTATTTTTTGAATATTTTGCGAACCAAAAAGAAGATAAAAATTTCATTGTAGAAATTCCACAAAAAACAGAAGATTTAAAATTTGAAGGAAAAAAACTTAACCATTGCGTAGGTTCTTATATTGATAGAGTTATTACTGGTAAAACCCAAATAGTGTTTTTAAGAAAAGAAAAACAAAAACCTTTAATCACTTTAGAAATTAAAGACGATAGAATTATTCAGGCAAAAGGGGAAAGTAATAGAAATTTGTTTAAACACGAATATGATTACTTAAAAATTTACGCTAGACATAAAAATTTACAAATAAAAGTATAAAAATGAATAAATATAATATTGAACTAAACGAAGAAGAATTTTTTATCCTTTTAAATTCTCTCTACCATAAAAGAGAAGAAATAAAAGAAAAAGATAAAATTCAAAAAGTAATAGATAAATTTGATAACATTTATTTTAATGAAAAATGAAAAAATATAAATGTTATAATGTAAGTCGTGGAACTTTTGTTAATTGGGGTTTAATTAAATTAACTGAACCTAAAACTTACGAAGAATTACAAAATAAATTAAAAAAACAAAATTAAGTATCTAATTAATTAAAATAAACAAATTTAAGTCTTTATTTTCAAAAAGAAGAAAATCTAAGGCTTTATATTGAATTTTAATATATTAGAATACTCTTAAATCAAAAATGGGTTACGAAAAATTAGAAAATTATGTTATTGATTTCTTAAAAGAAATCAATTTAGAAAAAGTTAAAGGTATTCAAGTTAATGAAACTTGTGATGAAAATACTTTTTTTGGTAGAGTATCAAAAGAAGATTTTTTTAATAAATATTGCGAAGAACTAGAACTTTATACTTGTTGTAAATTTTACGATTATGATTTTCCTTATGTAGATTTTGATTTAATTCAAGATTATTTAGAAGATTATTTTATAGATTTCATTGAAAATTTAGGTTTAAACGAAACTGAATTTGATGAATTGTTAGATTTTTTCAAAGAAAACGATTTAATTTATTTAATTGATAGGGTTTGTAAAAATGGATAAAGAAAATTATATTGAGTATCTAGTTATCTATAAAGATGAAACTAGAGATGAACTTTTTTTAAAAAAAGAAGATTATGAAAATTTTGTTGAGTGTTTGGCTAGTGATAAAATTTTAGTTTTAGAAGATTTTAAGTTTAGAGAAACAATTATTAATTTTTTAGAAGTAAAAAAAATTATTAAAATCAATTAATTTTTATTTATTTAATTGCCATTTCTACGATTTTCTCACTATATAGATTAGGGTTTTCTTTTGAATAATAGACTGCTTTATTTTGAATAGAAAAAGGAACATTTAATTTATCTAATTTATCCCCATAATACTTTACATTATAAGGACTTTGAGTATAACCTAATCTTTCTCCAATTACCAATTGTCTTAGTGCTTCTTTTTGTTCTTTTGAATATATATTTTTTTTCATTTTTTATTCTAAAAATTTTTTATAATCGTTTCTTTTTTGAATTTCTAAATTATCTAAATCTACTTTTTCGATAAATTTTTCTTTTTTATAATTTTTATAGGGTTTCCCTTTTTCCCATTTTTTTGAGAAAACTTCTTTTGCTTGTTTTTCATTATTTGCTCTAACAAATTGAGTTATTTCTCCTAAATAAGTAGTTTTATTAGTTTTAGGGTTTTCGCTAAAACTATTTGCTGTTATTTCATAAATATTTGTCATTTTTTACTTTTTCTAATTGATATATATTATTATCATCTATATTAATATAACCTTTTACTTTTTGTTTTTTGATTTCTCCTGTAAATTTTAAATATTTACTTGGTTCTCCAAATTTATTAAAGGTATAAATATTTTTATCATCTGCTTTAAATTTATTAATTTTCGTATATTCATTAACTTCAAAGGTTTTTAATTTTTTTAAATATTGTATATCTTCTTTTTCATAATTATTTTTAACCATTTTCTAATTTAAATAAACTCTTTTGGATTTGGATTTCAAAGAATTCATATAATTTTTTGCTTTATCTTTTTTGTCAAATTCTTCTATAAAAACATTATCTCCTGTGTCTATTTCAACAAAATAAGGTTTTTTTATATTTGTTTCAAAGGGATAATCTTTTAATCTTTTTAATGAAACTTTTTCATATATATATTTTTTTGTCATTTTTATAAATATTCTTTTAATTCATCTCTGTTATTTTCTTCTAATCTTCTAGCAACTTCTTTTTTATCATTTGGTGAAAAATATTTAGGTTCTATTTCTTTTTGATACATATTTGCCCCTTTATTAGCCACTCTATAATAAAATACTTGTGCTTTTTCAGGTTCATAAGAACTTTTGGCTTGTTTTTTAGCCAAATTTTTATATATCGGTTCTAAATCTTTTTCATATATTTTAGAATTATTTTCTACATATAATTGTAAGTCATTAACCCTTTCTTCATCATACATATTATTTTTTGACATTTTACATAAATTGTTTTTCTGCTTTTTTAACATCAGCAAATTTATCTCTTTCAATAGGATTATTTATTCTTTTGTATTCGACTTTTTCATCTTTATACATATCATTTAAAACTTCTGTTTCTCCTTGATAAGAATAAGTTTTAACTTTATCAATGTATAAATTTCCTTTATCTCCTTGTGAATATGTAAAAATTGCTTTGTTTGGATTTCCACTAGGAGTGTTTTTATATCTTTGAGTTTCGTAATATATTGTTTTTTTTGCCATTTTTTAGTTTATTAAATGCTAATTAATATTATATTTTGTTTATTTATAAAATTTTGTAAAAATATTAAAATGTAAAATAACATTTATTAAAACCACTTTTACAATTTTTTAAATCTATTGAAAAAAAGATATACATAATTTTCTTATTTTCATCAAATTCTTCTCTAAAATAGATTTTTTCAATTTCATCTAAATGTAAAACAAAATTATTTATTAAAATAGTATTTTTTATAAAATTCAAATCAAAATCTTTTGAAATTTCAATATCATAATTTTTTTCAATGTCATCTAAAAACATTGTCATTTTTTCTTTAGTTACATTAGTTATTTGTTTAATTTCCATTTGTAGTATATATAATATTCTAACATTTATAAATAAACTTAATATGTGATAACTCTATTCACTACTAAAATATGTTTATAAATATCAAAGTATTATATATAATACAAATGAAATTTATTGATATAATTAAAAAAAATGATTATAAAGTAATAGCAAAGTATAATCATAAGAATGTAGAGTTTGGCTTTAATTTATGTTCTTTTAGTAATTCTAATTATGAAAGAGATAAAATTAATGAAGGTTTGAAAGAAATTGAAAATTTTTTTTTAACTAATTATTATTATAGTTGGGATAATTTTTTGGAAAAAAAAGAGATTATTGAGTTTATAATTGGGTTAGAAAAAGAGAACTATATAACTTTTTTTAAGGTGGGTTCAATTTTCAAAAATAGAGAAGAAATTGAATTAGAAATTGAAAATAAATATTTTTCAAATTCATATTAATATAATAAAATAAATAAAAATGGAAAAAATAAAAGTGATAGATGTTAGTGATTTAAGTTATTCTTCTAATAGAAGTATAGTTTTTACTTTTGATGAAGTGAATGAAATTTTACCTTTACATATTAATATTTTTGATTATTTTGATTATTTAAATTATAATCAAAAAGATATTTATGATATTGTTTTAGAAAAAATAAAAGAGTTTGAAGAAAAACAAAATTTGAAAATTGTTTTTAAAAAAGGAACTAAAAAAGATATTAAGGAGATTATAAGATTTTTTAAAAAAAACTTTTAAAAATCTTAAATTAAAAATGGATATTGAATTATTAAGATTAGTATTATTAATAGAAATTAAAGGAAATTTTTATTTAGAAAATAAAGGAAATTCTAAAAGAGCAGTTTTTAATCTTATGAGTGAAAGAGAAAATAATATTTATTGTTTAAAAAAAGTTTTAGATGAATATGATATTAAATATTGTTTATTTAAAAGAAAATATAAACAAAATAAAAATGAATTGACTTTACTTAGAATTTCATATAATAGGAATTTATTTAAATTTTTTAAATTAGTTAATCCTTTTATTCAATATAAACCTAATAATTATGATTTAGTTCATAATTATGTTTTAGAAAAAAGTTTAAAAAAATAAAAAATGGTATGTAAAACATTATTTAAAGTAGATTTAGACATTAAAACTAAAAATAAAGCGTTAGATTTTCTTATTTTAAGAATTAAATATCTTATTTCTTTTGGAATTTTAAAATTAAAAGATATTGAAAAAATAGAATTGATTAAAAAAAATTCTTACTCTGTTAAAATTTATTACAAAAAAGAAATAATAAATGATGATTTAATTATTTTAATTCAGTCAGTTCTAGGAGATGACTTTAAAAGAACAATGATTTGTTTAAGAGATTTATACTTAGGTATAGAGAACTGGAATAGATTATTCGATATAAAAAGGTATCCTAATGGAAAATATAAAATTGCCAAAAAATTAGATGTAACCAAAGAAATTAAAGAGAAATTAAAAAATGAAAAATAAACCTTATAATGATAAAAACTTTTATTCAGTAATGGAATTTTTATTTACTAAAAATCAAAGAGAAATAAGTTTTGAGAATTGTTTAATTTTGTATAATGGAGATACTCAAATAAAAAAAATAACTTATATGAGATATAAATGTAAGTTACTCAAAAAATTAAATATTACTAGAAAATGTAAAAATTGTGAAACTGAATTAAATGAAATGTCAGTAATTAAAAGAAAACTAAATAATAATACTCAATATTGTGATAAATGTAGAAGATTAATTTCAAATAAACATAATAATAATTATTATCATAAATTGCCAAAAGAAAAAAGAAATAAAATATATAATAAATATAGGAAAAAATATTATCAAAAGAAAAAAACTAAATTTGAAGAAGATAAAAAAGAAATTAAAGATTTTCAAAAATTCAAACAAGAAGTAAAATTATCTATTGATATAAATGAGTTATACCAAAAAGTGAAAAAAAAGTTAGATTAACTTTTTATCTATATGTTTTTGTAGAAGTCCTATTCTCAAAATCTGTTGAAGAAGTCCTTCTAGCAGTAACTCCTAAATCACTACGAACATATACATTAGTATTTGGTCTTACAACTTGTTTATATAAATGTCCTTGTGGTGTTTCTCTTACTACATAGTAATGAGATTTATCTCTATCTAATTTGTTTAATCTTCTAGTATAAGGTAATTTTTTATTAGAAGAACTTTTATAAAAATTTTTTGCTTTAGTTTTTGCCATTTTTTAATTTAATTGGTAAAAATAGTAAGATTTTTATTATTTATATATTTAACTAAATATATTCGTTATTTTTTCTGTTATCATTAATTTTAATCTCAATATTGTAATAATTAGCAATCAAACTAGCACATAAAAAAATTTGTTGGTAAAGGTTTTCAAATTCTAAAAAAATTATATTTGTTTTAATGTTAATTGTTTTTTCATTATACTCAAAATTAATATAAGAATTTAAGTTACCACTTTTTTGAAAAAAATATCTCTCAAAAATCTTTAAAGGAACTTGTAAATAAAAGTTTTCTTCTCTTTTAATTATTTCATCATATAATTTTATTATATTATCTGGAAAAACAAACTCGTCATTTAATTCTAACTGAATTAATGTTTTTAAATTTAAAATACATTTAGAATATTTTTCAAATTCATTTCTAGGGTTTAATGTATCAATTAAAAGATTTTCTTTAAGTCTAAGAACCATATAGAGAAATTGTTTTTATTTATTTAAATAAGTTTTGTAAAAAAAGAAATTTTTTATAATTTTATATGTTAAGGAAGTCTAAAAAGTAAAATTACAGATTTAATTAAAAATATAGAATGAAAGGTATTACATACCTTTTTTAATTCTATTAACGATAGCGTAAATTAACGCAGCAATCGCCCCACCTACTCCTAATACAATTAGGAAATATACTAATGGTTCCATAATAGCGTTTAAGAATGCTCCTAAACCACCACCTAAGTCACCTAAGAAACTTGAAAAATTGAATGCCATTTTTTTTATTTATTGAGTTATGGAAAATTCCATAAATCCATTTAAGGATACTTATATATTTGTCAGTATAGTTTATAAATGTTTTGTCGTCAATGTCTTATATGTCACAAATGACAAGTTTTTTAAATACTTTTAATATAATAATATTTACAATGGCGATATTAAATATATTTAATTCAAATCGTAAAAATTATGAAAATAATTTAACAGATATTTTAAAACAAAGTTCTAATCTTCTAAAAAGAATTAGAAAACACCAAAAAAGTAAAGTTATAGATTTAAAAGATGTGAGAGAAATAATTAATGAAATTTATTCAATCATATTTAATTATGATGAATTAATACAAAAAATTGAAAATGATGAAAATTTAAAATCTTCTCATAAAGAAACATTACTTGATAAAATTAAGTTACAAAAAAAACCTATCTTAGATTTAGAAATTAAAACTAAAAAATATGAAGAAGAATTACAATACTGGGAAAATCTTAAAACAATAAAAGAAAATCCTAATGTAATTGATGTTGGAGATAAAAAAATTTCTAAAAAAAATCCAAAAAAGAAAAATGAATAAAAACAAAATATTATTAATTTTATCATTTACATTACTTTTAATTAATTCTATATTTGGAGTAGTTATTGTAGAAAATCCTAACGCACAACAATTAGGTAATAATCAAGAACCTAATACTTTTTTTCAAGCATTTGGTGGTGCTATTTTTATGGGGTTATTAATAGGTGTTGGTTTAGGTGGGTTTATTTTAGTTGTTTGGTTAATTGTAAGAAAAATTAAAGAAAACCAAAGAAAAGTAAGCGATTTATTATATTCAAGATTTTTAATTGAATTAAAAAATTGTCACCAAAATAGGGATGTAAGATTAAAAAGGAGAAATTTATGGACTTTTGGTTTAACTTGGAAAAGAGAAGAAATTTATATCAATACTGATGAAAATGGAGTTAAATATTTTGGGAAATATGATGGAGAATTAATTGTAAAAGATAACTTTATTTTATATGGAGTGTATAGAGTTACTGGGATATTTTCAAGAGAAAAAGATATAATAATTATCCCTTACGAGTTAAGAAATAAAGCACGAAAAGAATTAATTAAAGGTAAATGGGTAGTTACTATTTATGGGGAAGGAATTGATGAAGTATTAAACACAGATTTTTTTAACGAAGTTGTGTTTAAAAATCCATTAGATAATGATAAATTAATTACATTTACAGATTATATTCATAAACAATATTTAGAAAATTATGTATATAGACAAATCATTAAAGATAACTTATTTGAATATAAAGATAGTTTAGATAAAATTACTGAACTTAACCCTAATATTCAAGTAGAAAGAAAAAACCCTAAACAATAAAGAAAATGATAACTAAAACTAAAGAAGATTTACAAATAGAAATTAATCGTCTTAAAAAAGAAAAAGAAGAAAAACAAGAAATTGAAAAGTTAGAAAAAGAGTTAAAAGAATTAAAAAAAAATGAACCTAAACCTATATGGTTAATTATTCTTTTAAGTATAGGAAGTTTTTTTTTACTTTTTGGTAAATTTATGGTAAAACTTTTTATGAATATAGGTAAAAAATTTGATGAAAAAGATAAGAAAAATGGTAGGAAAAACCCCAAAAATAATAAGTAAATTCCCTAAAGATATTCAACAAAAATATCGTAAAATAAAGTTACAGATAGATAAATTACAAGAACAAAGAAAAAGTTATATTTCAAAATCAAAAGAATTAGATAAATTAATTCAAATAAAAAGATTAGATTTAACTAATTTACAATTAAATAATAATATAATTATTAGTCAATACAAAGTAGAAAAACTAGAAAATGAAAAAAATTAATTTCTCAATAGATGAAGAATATAAGAAATACGCATTAAAACAATTTATATTATATTTAGTGATTACTTTTTTTTTATACATATTATTTTTTTTTGAATTTGGTTTAGTTTTCGCTGGTTTAGTAGTATGGGTAATTTTTATATTTTTTGTTTTAATAATCTATATTGATTTAAAGTTATCTTACAATTTTTATATCCAAAAAAAACAGATAGAAAATTTAGAGTATATTATTAATTTTCTAAACAAAGGAGATAAAAAATAAAATGGTAGGAGTATATGAAATAAGAAATAAAGTAAATTCTTCTGTAAGTCCATATAATGAGATTTTATTATTAAAAACCATTAAAGCATTACAAGGAAGAAATAAAGATTTACAAGACCATTATATTAATATATGGGAAGAACTCAATAATAAGAAATTTGATAAAAATTTGTTAGTGTTTTAATATGGCACTATTTACATTGATTTATAAATTAATAAAAATTAAAATATTAAAATGGAAGTTAAAAAAATAAATGATATAAAAACAGAGTATGAAATTAGGTTTATTCTAATTGTTTTTTGGATTAATTTAATTTTAATAATTAATACTTATATGTTAATTAAAGAGTATAAGTTATTTTTATTAGGTTCTTTATTTGTGTTAAGTATTTTACTCACAATAACAAGTTTTAAAGTTTTATATCAAAAATATATAAATGAGTGTTATTATATTCAAGAAAATGAAAAATAAATTTAATTGGAATAATTTTGTCTTAAGTTTTTTAGGGGGAGTTTTTGTAGCGTTTATTTTATTTGTAAGTTTTACAATGTTAGTTACAAAAGGAGTTTCTCAAAATTATGAAAATATTATTTGGGATAAAATGTTAAAAGACCATTTTGTTAATAATAACTTAGAAATTTTAGATGAAAAAGATATTAATAATCAATGGTATAGTGACAGAAATATTTATATGTATAATCTTTACATTCAAGATAATTATAAATATGTTACTGGGACTTATGATTGTAAATATTACTCTTTAATGTATGTATTATGGGCGAAAAAACATAATATTGAGTATAGGTATTTAGTTTTTGATAAACATATTTCAGTAGTGTTAGAATTTGATAATAAATATTGTATAGCCGACCAAAATATACTTAATTGTGTGTATTTAGATTAAAAAAATGAAAAGTTTAAAAGATAAGCAAAAACAACATTTTGAAAATTATAACAAAGATGATATTTTCTTATATGATAATGTAAAAGAACATATAAATGATTTTGAAGAATTATGTTATTATATTCAATTAGATACATATGGAGAATTAGATTATAATTTACAAACAAGATATAAAAATTTGTTACATAAATATCAAATATCTTCTACTTATTTACCTAATGAGATTAAATTACATAAAATAATATTTGGAGATTGGAAAAAATGAAAACTAAAAAACAGATATTGGAAGAATTAAAACCCAAAAATATTGATTTTAAAGTAGATTTATTTGAAGAATTAATATTACAAGATATAGCAAAATTTGATAATGAAACGCAAATTAAATTAAACAGAAATTTAACGCAAATGTTTAATTCGTGGCTCACAAAAAAACTTAAAGCAAAAGAACAAATCAAAGTAGCAATAAAGGGAGAAACGCGTTCAGGAAAGTGTGTATCTAAATTCACACCTATATTAATGGCAGATAAAACCTATACATTAGCAAAAGATATTAAATTAAATGATAAAGTTATAAGTTTTACTCAAAATGGTAAAATTACAACAAATAAAGTAATTAATATTTTAGATAGTGGTTTAAAAAATAGTTTTAATGTTAAAATTTGGGGGGGATTTAATATAAATTGTAGTGAAGAACATAAATTTTTAACTTTAGATGATACTGAAGAAAATTTAATCTGGAAGAAATTAAAAGATTTAAAAAAAGGAGATTTTTTAGGTATCCCTTATAATTATGGGGAAAAAGAGAAAGATAAAATAGATTTAGATAAATTAAAATTATATGAATTAATAGGGTATCTTTTAGGAGATGGCTCATTAAGTATAAAAAATAGAATTTATTTTACTTCTTCTTATAATTCAGTAATTGAAAGAATAAAATTTTTATTACCTAATGATATGAAAATTAATGAGATTAAAGGGAATAAATATGGTTATGGTATAATCTCAAAAAAAAGATTATATGATGAAAAAGGTTATTTATTAAAATCTTCTTTAATGAAAACTTTAATAAAATATAATTTAATGGGTTGTAACTCCTATACGAAATTTATACCTACCGAATTAATTAATGATAAAAATGAGTATAAATATGCTTTATTGAATGGGTTATTTTCAAGTGATGGTGGGATAGAAAAAAAAAAGGGATTATTATATAGTTCAGTTTCAAAAGAATTAATTAATAATATTTCTACAATTTTATTTTCTTTAGGGATAAATCATAATTTAAGAGAAAAGAAAATCTCTTATAAATATAAAGATAACTCTAAAAGAATTTTATATATAATAGAAATAGGACAAACAGAAAGTTTATTAAAAATTCAAGAAAATTGTAATTTAAATCATAAACAAGAAAAATTAAACTTACTTTTAGAAAAAAGAAATAATCTAAACCCACAACATAAACAAATTAAAATTAATGATATTTTATTTAGGAGAATAAAATCTATTGAGAATTTACATAAAAAAGAAGAAATGGTAGATTTTGAAATAGAAAATAATCATAATTTTGTAGCAAATAATTTAATTATACATAATTCATTAATTGGTTTGAAGATAATTAAAAAAACTACTGATTTTTATGAATACTTAAAATTCGATACTGAAAAACAAGTTTGTGCGAACCAAAAAGAATTAAAACAAAAATTACAAGATTGTGAGTTTGGAGAAAGTTTCTTAATTGATGAAAACGCTTTTGCTAATACTGGTATGGGTTCAATGACAGAAATTCAACAATTAAAAGATATTAATAATATTATTGCTAAACAAAATAATCATATGGTTTATATTACTCCTAAAATGTTTTTAGATGTAGGTGCTACCTTGGGTTTGGCGTATTGGGGAAAAGATACTAAAAACTGGTTAAGTAGATTTTTGTTATATTCTCTTAAAGCAAATAGTCCCACTCTTTTAGGTTATGTTGTTTTTGATGTAGGTTCATTATTTCAAGAAACTGGTTGTTTAATTTATAATAAAACTGGTGGCTGTACGAACCCACAAAGGTTATTAGTAGATGAAATAGGAAAAGATTATATTGAAAATAGTGAATGTATCCCTAAAAAGTATAACAAAAAAGATTTAATTGAGAATAAAAAACAATGTCCTTTTTATAATCTCTGTAATTCTCAAATGTGTCACTATGAAAAGAAAAAAGATAAATGGATTGACAGAGAAATGAAAGGGGGATTAGGAGAAAGAGAAATTGAAAGAATTGAGATAGCAATTAAATTATTTACTCTTTTTGCGATTTGGGATAGTGAAAGAAGTAGTTTTAGGTTTAAAGCGAAAAATGGTAAAGAACTAAAACTAAAAATTGGTATGAAAATACCTTTAATTACAAACTCTAAACTTACTGGGACTGAAAAAGAAGAAATAATGACATTAATGTTATCTTTACTTGATTTTGAAATGTTAGAAGATACTTGTAAATTGGTAGGTAAAGACCATAAAGAGATTTTAGAGAAAATCCAAAAAGGAGAATATGAAAATGAAGAAAATTGATATTTTTATTTATGGTTGGATACTTTTTTTTGTTTTATTTACTTTTATCTTAGGTTTTTTATGGGATAAAATCTTTTTTATGAATACTTTAAGTATATTAAGTTTAACTTTAATTTATTATTTTTATCATAATATTTTTGAAAAATGGTTATCAAAATGATTTTAATATTAATCTCAATTATGGTTTTTATAGTTTATACTTATTTTAATTGGGATATTTTAGTTTTATGTTTTAATACTTCTAATAATATTTGGTTTTGCGACATAGATTTATTTAACAGATATTTATTTTTTTGTATTTTAATATTAAGTCCTTTAATATATCATTATATTTGGGATAGAAATATTTTTAACAAATTTTATAAATAAATAAGTTATATTTAACTTATGATAAAAAAAATAATGATAGGACTTATATTTATTTTAATAAGTATAAATACAACTTTTGCTTTTAGTTGTTGGTTTAATACTGAACCTAATACCCAAATTAATGACATTTTAGTTTATGATGAAAATAAAATTTTTAAGGATACTCTTTCTAATTTAAATAATCAAGTAACACAAGGCGATTTTTTAAGAATTACATTTAATCCCACAACAGATAATCAAAATAATATAAATTCTCAAATGTTATCTATTTTAGATGAAAATAGTATTGTAGATGTAGATTTTAGAGAGTATAATAATTTAGATAATTCTCTAACTGGTGGTTTTGAATATACATATAATAATAAAAATTTTGAATATTTAGGAATAAATTATAATGCTAAATCGTATCTTAAACCAATTAATTATAATGATGGAAACCCCCAAACAATGTTTAATTTAGCAGTTAAATTAAATAAAGTAGGTTTTAATAAAATCGTGTATGAAAGTGTTGATAGTTGTGGAGAAAATAATATAAAACATTTAGATATTCAAGTTAATCCACAATCTAACCCTACTTCTTTTACTTGTAATGGCGTTTTGAATATTCCTACCAATAGTGGTGATATAGATGTTGTCTTAAATAATGGTTGTAATAATATTGAATTTACTGGAACTACTTCAGGTGCTACTCCATTAAATGTATATATATTTAAAGGAACAATAAATAATAATAATGAAATCTTAATTAATTCCACACAGACAAATAATGGGGGTATTAATTTAAATTTTTTTGATAGTTATGAAAATAAATTTAATATTTTACAATCTAATTCGTTACAAAAATTATTTGATATATATGGAAATTATAAAAATTTAGATATAAAAGGTTCAAGAGCGCAAGAGTTTTATAATTTAGGTTCAAATAGTATTTTAAATATGACTGGTTCGCCTTTTTCAAATATAATCTATCAAAGTTCTGGGACTCTAATAGGTAACTCTTTTACTTTAAGAGAGTCAAAGTTTCAAAATTTAAATATAGTTTTAAATAGTAACTCAATTAACTTAGATTCTGGGGCAAATAATAATATAATTATTATAAATGAAAGTTCAAATCTTAACACCAATAGTAGAATTAGTATTGCTGGATACTCTTTTGATTCATTTAATGAATATTATTTGAATACATTTATTAATCTACCCCCAAAATTATCATTTTCTAATGAGTTTGGGGTTGATTATTTATTGATATATTTAAATAAATTTCAATTTAATGAAATATTTGATAAAAATAATTTTATTGATGGAATGAATTCTATGTTATTAGAAGATACATATTTATTTAAAAATATTAATGGGGTTAATGTGGGTAATATGTGGTTAGACCATAATGAAAACGATTTATTTACTTGTAATGGTTCTTTAAATGATTTAACTTATCAAGGAACTAGTTATAAAGTATGTGATGAATTAGTAGAACTTCAATGTTTTTTTGGTATGTTTGGCGAGATTTGTATTTATGATTATATTATTGTAACTGATGAAAGTCAGGGCGGTTTTGAACCAATTGTAGAAAATAAAAAACCTACCGCGATTATAGAAATTAATCCTTTAGAACAAATTGTAGGTAATAATATGAATTGGGACATTTCTTCATCTTATGATATTGATGGGACAATTTTAAATAAAAAAGTATGGATAGATAATGTTTTATTTGAGAACCAAAATACTGGAACCATTACAAGTAATGAACCAAAAATAATTAATTTTAAAGTGGAAGTTACAGACAATCAAGGGTTAAAAGATACTATTTATAGACAAGGAGTATTTAAAGATACTCCACAAAATTGTTTAGGTTCTCCTATCCCTTATGCCGAAATTGAAACCACTAATTTAGGTAATAATCAATATAGATTTAAAGCAATTAATGTATTTAATGGGGGAGAAAGTTTAGATAATTTACAATATTATTGGACTATTAATTATAATACAATTCAAGGACAAGAGATAATTTCTTCTGTTGATTTTAACCAAACAATTTATTTAAATGTGTTTAATGGGTGTAATGAAGATATTTTTTATGATTTTGTAACTTCTACAAATCAAATAGATTTAACTACGCAACCTATCGTAAGTTTAAATTGTGATGTTTCTTCTAATACTCCACCTAGTGTTTTAAGTTGTGAAGTAGATTTTGATTTAAGGGGTTATAACTTAAATAATATTATTTGGTCGTCTAATGGGAATATAGAAAATAGTTATAATAATCAAACTTCTTTTTCTAAAATATATAATGATTTAGGACAACATACAATATCAGTTACAATATATAGTAACGCACCAAACCAAAAAACAGAATATTATAATTTTGCGTTATCTAATCTAATTATTGGGGAGAATGATATTTTTGGTTGTATGGATAATTTAGCCACAAATTATAATCCTAATGCTACTATTGATAATGGAACTTGTGTTTATGATGATACCGAAAACTTTACTGGTTCTATTAATTTAATTACTGGAGATATAGGGGAAACCACAGACAATATTGTAGGTTTTTTTAAAGATATAACTAATGGGATTTCATCTATTGCTATACCTTTAAGTATTTTAGTAATTAGTGTGTTAATCATTTTGGGGGTTTTTGCTATAATTAGTTAAATTCAAGAAAATGGAAAATAATATAAATAATAAAACTCCTTTTAATTCTATGAAAAAGATATTAATATTTTTTGTAATGGTTTTAAGTTTATTTTCTTTAGTTAATGCGAATACACAAGAAGAATTAAACAGATACGAATTCGAGCAAGGTTCAGGAAGTTTGGCTTTAGATACGAGTCAAAACGATAATGTGATGCTTTTATTAAATAGTGCTAGTTTTACTTCAACAAATAGGTGGGGTAGTTTTGGTTTAGATTTAGATAGTAGTAACGCACAAACATTAACTACTTTAAAAAACCCACAAAGTAATATAATCACTATAAGTTTTTGGAATAGACCAAATAATAATAATTGGGGGATACCATTTTCAGTATATAATGATGATTTAAGCACTCATTTTGGTTTTTACTGGCAATCAACTAGTGAGAAAGGTATTTTTTATTATAATACAAATAACCAATGGATAAATATCCCTTTTGAAAGTTCAAGTTTAAGTAACAATAACTGGTATTATAACACTCTTACATTTAATTTATCATCAAATGAAATTACTTATTATAGAAATAATAATTTGATTAATACTATTACTTTAACTAATTTTCAATCAACTAACGAAAACTTTAATTTAAGGTTAGGGCGAACTGGTTGGCAAAGTAATCAATTTAGGGGGCAAATAGATAGTTTTAGAATATTTAATTTTGATTTAAATGAAACTCAAAGAACAAGTTTATTTCAAAGTAATACTATAACATTACTGGAAGAAGAAAATGATGAAGAAGTAGGAAATAATGTTAGTATTGTTAGTGATTTATATAATTACATTATACCCCAAAATAATACTAATATGTTATTTAACCAAAACATAGAATTTTCTTTAAATAAATTATCTAATTGTGATTTATATATTAATAATGAGTATAAAGAAACTTATAATAATGTAGTTAGTTTTATTTATCCCACAAAAAATTTAGAACCTTACCAATATTATGAATTTTTTGCTTTTTGTGAATACATACAAAACGAAACAAAATTTTACCAAATTAGTGAAAAAAGAAATTTTTATTTAGATTTACCAAGTAAAACAATAGAATTTTTTATCTTTGATGAGTTAAATAATTATGTATCTAATGATGATTTGTATATGGTTACTCCTTGTTTTGAAACTCCTGAACTGAATAAATATTATAATTTAAATAAAGAAGTTTATATCCAAAAACTAGTTAATGGTCGTGCTAGTTTTAATTTGTCTTACACTAGTGAATACGATTTTTGTATGATTAAAGGAAGAATTAATTATAGAGATAACAATTTTTCAAAAAACTTTGATTTGAATAAAGTAGATAACCAAATAAATTTAGGTAAATTATTTGTTGGAGAAAATACTTTATCTTACGCGTTAAAAGTTAGTGATAAAGATTTATATAAAATGACTAGTCCTGAATTTTGGGGGGAAAGTTGGAAATCTATATTTGGTATAGTAATCTCTTTACTGGTAGGTGGAGTTTTAGTAGTTGTAGGTTTAAGTGTTGGGAGTAGTCAATTAATTATAGTTGGTGGAGTTATTGTTGCTTTAGGTTTAGGTTTAAGTTTAATTACTAGTATTGTGGGGTTAATAGTTTAAAATGGAAAGTAATATAAATAATAAAAAACAATTTTCTTTTATGAAAAAATTAATGTTAATATTTTTATTTGTTTTTGGGGTATCTTCTGTAATGGGTGGGGATTTTTTATTTAATCAAGATAATGTTATTAATAACTACGAAAATGCCGATAAGACTACTATATTGACTTATAATATAGTTGGTTCAAGAAGTGAAAGTATTAACCCCCCACAACTTGGAAATACAACTGGAGATTTAAAAATTGAATTTAGTGAGTTTAAAAACGATGTTTATTTTATTATTGAGAATTTTCAAGAAAATGTGTCTTTAAATATAACTTGGTTATTTACTGGTTCGCAAATAACCACACAAGAATTGACATTACAAGAAGTTGGCACATACTATTTTCAAATAAAACCGACTTTTTCACAAGAAGGGGGTAGTGTTTTATTTAATATTCCTTACGAAAATAATGAAATTTTAAGATTATTCGTTCAAACAACAGGTTTGGAAGGGAGAACAAGTTTATTTACTCCTTTAATTAATGGAGTAGTTGATTTAATTTTAATCAATGTTGGGATTTGGAAGATTGCTTACTACTTATTTATAGTTGTTATTATAGTTGGGGGATTATTTGGAATTGTGTTACTAGCATATAGATTTTATCAATGGGCGAATAAACTAGATATTTGGGGTAAAAAGAAAAATAGGAGTAATTTTAGAAAATGAGTTGGGTAAATTTACAATTTAAAGGTTTAGAAATCGTTTTTAATTCAATTATAGATTTTTTTACTTTAATTTTTGTGATAATTTATTTAGTTATGTTTTTTGTAATTCAATATTACTTAATTAAAGGGTATATTTGGATTTACAAGTATATTGTTAATGAACTACCTTTAATTAGAGAATGGTTTAATTTTTCTTTTATTACTGGAAAACCAAGAGAGAAAAGTTTTGATAATGAAAAATGAAAAATAATAAAAATTTAAAAAGATTTGATTGTAGGGGTAAAAGTTTTGTTGAAACTTCTAAGAAAAGTAAAAATACATCTAAAAAGTTTTATAGTTCTTACAAAAAAGATAAAGAAAAATTAATTTATGATAAAACTAAAACGCCAATGGATAAAACTAATTTTGCGTTGTCTTACTACTCAAAAAATACATCTAAAGATATTAATTCATTTAATACTTATACTGGTATGTATTCTAAGTGTGATAGAATTAAAAATAATTAAATTTATAAACAAATAAAATATAATATTAATAGAATAAAAAATGAAAAAAACAACTTTAAATAGAAGAAATAGATTAAAAGAAAAAAGAAAAATTGATATTTATGAAAAAAGTATAGGAGATAATGTTGAATATGTTAATGATAAAAAAAATATCTATATTGTAAGAAATAAAACTTTATTCTCTAAACAACCTAATGTTTATATTATTGAAAATTCTAAAGATAGATACGATAAAAAAATAGTTAAAGAAAATGAAATTAGATATTTAGATAAAAATAAAAAAACTTTAAATGAAGAACAAGCACAAAGTTTATTTAAAAGTGGTGGCACTAAAGTTTGGTAAAACCTTTTTTTCAGTTAATTTTATAAATACTCTTAACTCTTTAATTCTACCAATTACTTTAATAGGTAGCACTTAAAGATAGGCACTTTTAAAGGTGGTAAAGCAAGAGAAAAATCTATTTAGGTTTATATACACGAAAACTTTTTACAAAATCGCTTTTTTATTGTAAAAACCATTTAATTATATATTTCACGCCCAAATAGATATAATTTCTCAAAAAATTGCTTTTAGTTATTCTGTAAAACATAAATAAAATATAAAGTGTTTAGTATTGTTATACATAAAATTAAACCGAATAGAACTAATTTTAATAAAAAATTTACTTCTAGTAAATAAATTTGATAAAATGTTATCATTAACAATAAATTTAGTAAAAATATTTTAATTCTAAGTTTAAACTTCTTATAATCCATATTAAACAAAAATTAATTATATTTATAAAACTTAATATTGTGTGAAAGCGTTGTCACTAGATAATAACATTTAAAAAGAGTAATTGTTTAAGTATAATATGGAATATTTTAAAAGATATATAAATTCTCACGAAGTAGATAAAAAATTTATCGCTTATCTTTACCCTTTAATTCAAACAAAAGATTTAGTTTTTATTCAAAAACTTTTAGAAGAAAAAGAATTTAAACACGACGAATATTCAAAATTAACTAGATTTTATTTCTATGAAGAAAAAAACGAAACAGAACATATTATAGATTTAATGTTAATTTTTAATAAAAAAAAATGTTACAGAAAAAACATTTTTTATAAATCTTTTAGTGAATTAAAAAGGGGTAAAAGATAAATGGAGAAGCATATCCAAAAACAAAACCAAATAACTAAAACGCCCAAAACTACCTTAACAGATAAATATTCTCAATTCATCTTTAAGATTGAAAAAAAGTTATCTGTGTTAGATAGTGAATATATGAAACATTTATCTCTTAATAAAGTTAATGTTTATGTGATTAGAGATACCCACCAAAATTTTGGGTTTTTATATTTAACTTCTAAATTCTTAAATGAAGGTTCGCAAGTTTTTGGTTCTTCTTTGAATTTCTTTAAACATACTCATAGTAATAGATGTAAAGTTAAACTAGAAAAAGATAGACTAAAACAAGAATGCGTAAATTATATTAATGTAAAAAAAGAAGAAAATGAAAAAAATTTAGAAAAAAATGAAATTATTTTTTTTCCTTGTCAATTATATGAAAAATATAACCCTAAAACAGAAAAACCATTAAAAAACCCTTTAAAAATCCATATTAGAAGACTTTGTTTTGATAATGAGTTATGGTTTATGGATTTAATCACAACAAAAAAAGAATATCATATAAATAAACAAAAAATTAAATCTACTTTACTTAAAGATACTAAGATAAGTAAAGAAATTGAAAAAATTTTAATCTCAATGTTGTTTATTCAAAAAGATAATATGTATATCCAACAAGAAACCCATAACTTTGTATTTACACAAGGTGGGACTGGGAAAAGTTCTATTTTGGGAGTTTTAGGACATAACCTAGATACTACTTCTAATGCTGGAATGTTTGGATATTTCAATGTAAAAAATAATAGTTGGATAAGTGGAGAAGTTGAAAAAACAGATAGTCCTTTAATTGTTGATGAAATAAACGAAATAATGAAAAAAGGAGATTATGTTTTAGAAACATTAAATAAACCTTTAGATAATGGTTCTTATTATTATGGTAAAGCAGGGAGTAGAAATATAGAATTTGGGAATATTTTTATGTTTTTAGCAAATATAAGCACAGAAACCCATTTCGAGCATATTATAAGTGCTATCGCTATGAACCCTGAAACTATTGGGAGAAGGTTTTGTTATTTTGTGTATAATGATAAACTTGATTTTCAACAAGGTTTTCAAATAAGACCTAAAAAAATCCCCCAAAACATATTAGTTTTTAGAGAATATTATTCATATATATTTAGATATTTTTTAGACATAAGAAAACTAAATAGTTTTAAGGAAAATAAAACCTTTAAAAAATTAGTTTCACAAACAAAAGAGAAAATTGAAAATTTGCTTAAAGGTTGTGAATTTGAAAATACAAGAAAATTCTTTAAAGAATATGTTAAATCTTTAAATGAAAGAGTTCCTTTTATGGCTTACAAGTTAGCAATATTTGAATTAACTGAAAAGTTAGTTGTTTATGAAAACAATTTTGATAAAATCCCTAAATCTCTAATTATAAATGAAGTTTTAAATCAAGTAAATGGTTTATTTGATGATATTTTAGAAAATGTATCTAATTTGATAAACCACCAAAAAGAATACGCTACAATACACCAAAACCAAAGCAAAAGTAATTTAGGAAGTAATTTACAAGTAATTAAAGAACTACAAAACCAAAGTAAATACGCTACAAATTGTGTTAAAATTATTTGTCAAAATTATGATAAATTCTACCAAAATAAGTTATCTACTGAAAATTTAATCGGTTCAAAAGAAGAAAAAGAAAAATTTAGATTATTTAAAAGAAATTTAAAAAGAGATAAACTTAAACAAAATAAACAACTCCAAAATTTTGGTATTAAAGCAATATGGACTGATAATAAAGAAAATAATATTTTTTTCACTATAATAAATCAAGTAATTTTTAATAAATATCTTAATTATTTTTGCGAATTAGAAACTACTATTGATATGGAAGAAATTAAAAAAGAAACTCCTAAACAAGAAAAAAAAGTTGATGAAATTGATGAAATTGATGATGATTTATATTAAGTGAAATAATTTTCACAAAATACATTTATTTATAAATAATAATAATTTAATTATACTTACCTTAAATAAAAAGGTTAAAATGTGTCAAAATGTCAAACGAACAAAAATCACAAAAATTACAAGTAGAATTAAATTCTCTTAAAGGGAAAGTTGGGATTAACTTAGATGAATTTCATAATAAAAAAGTTACTATTGAAAGTATTGAAGTTAAACACTCAATTGTTAATAGAAATGGAGTTAATGAAGACAATTACTTCTTAGAAATAAAATCAAGTCCTTTAAATGATAAAGGTATGTGTGCTAGAAACTTTATCTCTTTATGGAAAGATGAAGAAACTGGAGAATTTAATTACTCAAAAAATACTGGTTCTAACGCTTTTAAGTTCTTAACATTTTTTAATATTGAAAACTTTGAAGAAGCAGTAGGAAAAGAAACATCTACCATTGTTAGATTAAACGATAATGGGACAAAAAAACTAGAAATTTATTTCGGTCAATAAACTTTATACACTTTTTGTTATAATTAGTTATTATTTGTTACAATTTTATATGTGGGTGGTTAGTCCATTCCTACCCACAATTTATAAATACTTAATTCTTAAATAAATTAACAATGGAAGTAGAAATTTTAAAAATTGCTAAAAATATTCATAAAGGTAAAGAAATCTATTTATTATTTTTTGAAACCTTATATGAACCAATAGAATTACATTTTGTGTATATGGAAAAAAACTTTTTTCTCAAAGAATTAAAAAAGTATGTTGAAAATGTCAAACCTTACATTAAAGTAGGAGATAAACTAGACATAATCAAAAGAAATAAAAACTCTAATCATTATATTATATTAAAGATAATTCCTAATATGAAAAATAGAGAAATTAGACAAATTCAAACAAATTAAAATAAAATGGTAAGCAGATTAACAAGTAGTTGGGTAAAAGAAAGGTGGAGTATCGCAAGACAACAAAGAGAAGTATATTTAAGCACTTTTGGAGAAGCACCAAGCGTAAGAGAGTTTTATAAAAGACCTGAAAATAATCCTTTATTACAAAGAGTTAAAAAATATGCTATAACTTACGAAATGGAGTTTAAAAACTCTACTGAAAATTATAAATTCTTTATCCCACAAGAAACTTTTTATATTTATACTTTAGAAGAAAATTTAGAAACTAGAAACCAAATAGAAAATAACACTAAACAAGCACTAGCAGATATATTTGAAACTAGAAGACAAAAAGAATTTATCTTAGAAAATACAGAAGTAAGGGGAGTTGAAAGAGAAGATATTGAATATGGGGTAATTGATTTAAATAAACTTAAAATTGATAAAATATATTCTACTGAAATTCCAAAAGCAAAAGTGACTAAAGCAAAATTAAGTAATGGGAAAAAAAGTAGTGAATATAAATATAATTTAGATTTATGGAGATAAAAATACAAAATTATTTAAATAATTAAAATATAATAATTTTATATAAAGAAAATGGCAAAAAATAATATATATGAAGAATTAAGAAATTATGAGTTACAACTTCGTGATAATGGATATTATGATGAAAGAAAAAACAAATATATAGAACCTACTGAATTTTATATAGGAACACAAGAAGATACTTCTGTGGGTATGTTTGGAAGTTATAAAGGACAAAGTGGTAAAGAATATGTTTATGATGATTATGAAAAACTAGAAAAAGATGTATTTAATGAAAAAAAAATCTCAAAAATTAGTAATGATTTATATTATGTAGATTAAATAAAATGGGTTATTGTTTTTATTTAATTAATCAAGAAAAAAAACTAGCAATTGAAATAAATAGGCATTTCTGTAAATTTGATGATGATGAATTTAATAAATTTAGTGAATTTATTGAATATTTCAATGAAGAAAACGACCTAAAAATAGATATTATTAACTATTTTAAGGATAAAATAGGATATTTTCAGTTAAATGATATAATTCTTAACCTACTTAAACCTTATGGGTTTAATAAATTAATACACGAAAACGAATTAACAGAAGAATTTACTAAAATTAATACAAATTATTAATAATTTTGTAGTAAATAGTAAATTTTACAAAATTTTACACTTTTTAACAATTAAATAAACATATTCTTCAAGTGGGAACAACATACACTATAACTAAATATTACTAACAATGACTAAATAATACTAGCAAAAAAACAAAAGAAAAGAGAAAAATAAAAGTAACGAGTCAAGCGAG
>SKJH01000103.1 GCA_007116005.1 Bacilli bacterium
TATTATATAAAGAGATTAGAAAATGTATTGTCAACATTGACATAAAATGATATAATGTTTTTGTTGTTTGGGGCTATAGCCAAGTGGTAAGGCATGGGACTGCAACTCCCTGAGCGTTGGTTCAAATCCGACTAGCCCCTCCAAGTTAAAATTAAACTTGCGTATTGTTCGCAAGTTTTTTTGTTAACTTATATATATATAACATATTGTTAATCTTGTTTTAAACCTAATTTTTTCACTCTATTTACTAAAATCTTTTCGGTGTTTTTTTTGTAAACAATCTAACTTGTTGGAAAAGTAAAGAGGCCCTATAAGTCAATAGTATTTAAAGCACAATTTATAATAACGCAATATTTAATGAGAGGTTTATTTGTAAAATTAACATACCTATATATCAAATTTAAATTATAAAGATTTGTACAAGTTTTATTTCATTAACTATATATTAAAAAAGTTTATGATATAATATAATATATAAATTCTATAAACATGTTGTAAGTGGTTTGGAGGTGTTATATTGAATACGAAAGATACTTTAACAGAGGTTTTAAAATCAATATTACCTATTACTATTGTTATAATAATTTTACAAATATTGTTAAATGGCTTTATATTAGAAAACTTTATTTCTTTTATATTAGGCGCTGTATTAACTACGATTGGTTTTGTTTTATTTTTAATTGGTGTCAATAACAGTTTGTTACCTTTAGGTGAATATATTGGTAAAACAATAATTACTAATTCTAAATTGTGGTTTATTTTATTATTTGGTTTTACGGTTGGTTTTGCTGCTACTATTGCAGAACCAGGTGTTCAGATATTAGCTAATCAATTTAGTGAAATTTCTAATGATTTTTTAAATAAATATGTAATGATAATCTTTATAGCGTTTGGTGTTGGAATCTTTCTTGGATTATCCTTATTAAGGTTTATATTTGGTATATCACTTAGAAAAATACTGTTAATAAGTTATACGTTAGTTTTTATGCTTGCTATATTTAGTCCTTTGGAATTTTTGGCAGTATCTTTTGATTCAAGTGGTGTAACAACTGGCCCTATGGCGGTACCTTTTATATTATCTTTAGGTATTGGAGTTACATCTGTAAAGGGTACTAAAAAAGAAACTCATGAAAGTTTTGGGTTTATCGGACTTGCCTCTGTTGGGCCTATTTTAGCGGTTCTTATTTTGGGGGTGATTTTTGGATGATTACAGGCTCGGTTGAAGTGTTGTTAAACGCTTTAAGGGATTCTTTTTATGCATTAATATCTTTAGTAATGATATCTGTTATAATTCAAATTTTTATATTGAAATTACCCAAATCTAAAGTTTATAAAATTTCTCGTGGATTCATATTGTCTTTTTTAGGTCTTACATTATTTTTAGGCGGGATAAATTTAGGGTTTATTCCTTTAAGTAATGAGATTGGCACAGCTTTGGGTGAAACTGATAATAAAATATTAGTGATTTTTATAGGTTTAATTTTGGGATGGATTGTTACGCTTGCGGAACCTGCTATTAATATTTTAAATCATCAAATAGAGGATGTAACTACTGGATATATAAATAAAAGGACAGTTCTTTATTTTATATCTATTGGTGTATCGTTGTCAGTAGTATTATCAATTGTTAGAATTTATACTGGTATATCATTTTGGTATTTTATACTACCTGGGTATGCTTTGGTATTTATATTGAGCAAGTTTGTTAGTCCTTTATTTTTAGCTATAGCATTTGATTCAGGAGGAGTTATAACAGGTCCTATGGTGGCATCAGTTTTGCTAGCAATCATGGTATCATTCTCTAATGCGATAGAAGGTAGCAATCCATTATTAGATGGATTCGGGATGATAGCGTTAGTTGCATTAATGCCAATAATATCAATAATGATATTAGGGTTAATATATGAGAAAAAATTAAAAGAAGGAGTGTATTAACTATGGATATAGAAAAGTGTAATATTGATCATAAACTAATTGTAATTATAATAAAAAAAGGGATGGCATCGTTTTTAATGAATAAATTAAAAAAAGCAGGTGCTGAAGGTGAAACCGTTTTTTTTGGTAAAGGTGCTGCTGAAAAAAGTATATATGAAAAAGTCTTAGGTATTGAATATCAACCGGAAAAAGAAATAATACTTATTGCTACAAAAGAAGAGCTGGTTGATAATATATTAGATTCTGCAGTAAAAAATGCACATTTAGATAAACCTGGAAATGGTATAGCGTTTGTACTTGATTTGAAAAAATGTGTGGGTATTTCAAGATTATTAAAGGAATTAAATATAAATTAAGGAGGTATTAATAATGCATGAATTAATAATTATAATAGTAAAAAAAGGTAAATCTGACTTGGTTGTAAAAACAGCACAAGAGCTTGGTGCTAAAGGGAGTACTGTTATTAATGGTAGAGGGTCAAGTGTTCATGAGACAAAAAAAATATTTGGTATTATTATAGAGCCTGAAAAAGAAATAATATTGATTGTTGTTAATAAAGGCAAATCTGATGAGATATTAAATAAAATTGTTGATAAGACTGATCTAAATAAACCAGGAGAAGGTATTGGCTTTGTTTTAGATGTTGAGAAAGTAGTAGGTATGGAATAGATCTATAAAATTTTTGTTTTTTTGATAATATGATATAATGTGCATATGTTTTAAGTGATGAATTTTATTTTTTGGAGGATTATTACATGAAGAAAAAATTAATAATAACATTAATAGTTATAATTATTATAAGTGTTTTTGGGATGTTGTTTTTGGGTAGAAAAGATACTATTGAAGATAATGATATAACTGACATTGATATAAATACTGAGTTATTAATTTCTTTTAGTGAGGCACTTGAAATTTTTGCTGAGGGAAAAGAATCTGTTGTTACAGATGTAGAAACTGGTGTAACATATACAGTAAGAAGAATAACTCAAGGTTATACAACTATAGCAGATGTAGAGACGTTAACAGCGGATGATACAGAAAAATTATTGTCAACAACCGGAGGAACTTTTAATATGAGAAGAAGAGCTATAATAGTAAATGTAGATGGTATAGAAATAGCGGCTTCTATATCTCCGTTTGTTCATTCTGGTAGGGACGATGCGCCATTTGGTGCTATTGTGGATAATAGAAGTGGAGCTGCTGGTAGAGGTATAAATTTAAATAGTATTAGAGATAACAATATGGAAGGTGTTATAGATATATATTTTTATAATAGTTTAATACCTATTCTTAATAGAGTTGATGAAAGGCATCAAGAAATGGTGTTAAAAGCAGCACAAGAAAGAGAATAGATTTTACGGAGGATAAGAAATGGTAAAAAAAACAACAATTATTTTATTATTGTTAGTATCATTGTTTGGATTTGCGTTTCAAGTTAAAGCTGTAACTGATAGGCAAGGATTATCTGAAGAATATCAATTAAATTTATATAGGGCTAAAGTTTTAAGGATTATAGATACTGTAAGATTAAGTGGTACAGATGATAATAATATTATACAAATAGCAGAAATAAAAATATTAAATAGAGATTATAAGGGTTTGGTAACAGAAATTAGAAGTACTTTAACAGGAAATGATGCATATGATATTAAATTAAAAGAAGGTATGAGGATATCTGTTCATGCTGAAGATACATTTGATGGCAGTGTGTCATTTTACATTATTAATTATGAGAGAACTAATTTTGTTTTGGGATTACTTACTTTTTTTATACTTTGTATATTAATTATAGGTGGGATAAAAGGTTTAAAGGCGCTTGTATCTTTATCAATAACCATTTTGCTAATTATATATGCATTAATACCTCTATTATTAAAGGGGTATAATCCTATAGTTATATCTGTATTAATATGTACCTTGTCAACTGTTATAACCCTTTTAATTATAGCGGGATTTAATAAAAAATCTTTATCTGCAATAATTGGAACTATTGGCGGTTTACTTATAGGGGGAATTATAGCGTATATTTTTGGTCAGATTGCAAGATTAACAGGTTTTAGTAGTACTGATGCCCAAATGCTATTATATTTACCTGGTTATATTTCTTTTGATTTTAGAGGTTTGTTGTTTGCAGGAATAATTATAGGAGCGTTAGGTGCATGTATGGATGTTTCAATATCATTAGCATCATCTCTTACAGAAATACAGATGAGTAACCCTTTAATATGTACAAAAAAACTAATACAATCGGGGTTTAATATTGGAAAAGATATTATGGGAACGATGATAAATACACTTGTTTTAGCGTACACTGGGGGTACTTTATCTACAATGTTAATATTTGTAGGTTTTGAAAAAACTGCTAGTGAAATTGTTAATTTGGATTCAATAGTTACTGAGATTTTAAGAGCAATAGCAGGAAGTATAGGATTATTATTTTCTATACCTATTACGATTTTTGCGTTTATAATAATTACAAAGAAAAGTTTAGTAAAAAAGGAGGGATAATTATGATTTTTATTAGAAATAAATTACGTACTATAATTATGAATGTTGTAATTGTATTTTCTTTTTTTATCATGTTTTTCTCTGTAAATGCCTGTCCACATTTTGATGAAGATGGGAATCTTTATTTTATGTTATATGATGATGCTAATTATGAAACCACAATTATCCTATATCCTAAAGATTATCACAATAGATTAACATATTATGATTATTATGGGGATAAAATGTATGAAGAATTTGAAATATATTTATTTCAAAGGGATAATATGTATGATCCACAAATGGATAATGAAAAAATGACAGTTCAAGGATTAAAAAAATTGTTTTTTAAAAAAGATAACTATACAATTACTGTCCCAGTACAAAAAGCATATAATGAAAGTAGAACAAAGATTAGTGATAATGTTCATTCTATATTTTATAATTTGCAGTTTAGAAATGTGAATAAAAAAATGTATAAAAATGAATATTTAACTATAAAAAATATATTTGAAGAATTTGGTGTAAATTATATTGGTGCAGATATATTAATAACTGATTTATCAACTATTAGTAGATTTTCTACAACAGCACCTAAAAAGGATTCGTTAAAGGAATATATAGAACCTATAACTTTAACTGTTGATTTAGGAGGCGTTTATTTAAGTGAAGATGATATAAGAAATTTAGTAGCGGTAAAAGTAAATGTTTTAGGTGATGATAATTTTTCTATGTCAAACATAGAGGGTATATATAACGAAGAGGATAATACTTTTACTTTTACTATAAATGAAATTGGTATATATTCAATAGTTACATCAAGTACTGAAATTGATCCAAATAAAACGGTTTATGTTGAAAGTGTAGAGGATGATCTTTTTAAAGATATTATATATGTTGAGGATAAAAACGATTCACAAAAAATTATTTTTATTTCTATAATAGTGGTTTGTGGAATAATATTATTTGCGATCATGTTAAAAAAAGATGAATAAAACTTAAGTGAGGTTATATATGAAATTATTGTTACATATTTGTTGTGCTCCTTGTAGTATAGAGTGTATTAATGAATTAAAAGATAAAAATATAGATATAACGGGTTTTTGGTATAATCCTAATATTCATCCTTTTACTGAATATAAAAACAGATTAAATGCCGTTAAGAGGTATTCAGAAGATATAAATTTAAAAGTGGTGTATAAGGATCAATACGGATTATTAGACTTTACTAAAAATGTTATAAATGATATTAATAATAGATGTGATTTTTGTTATAAAACCAGGTTAGAAGAGAGTGCTAAATATGCTAGTGATAATGGGTTTAATGTATTCTCTACAACACTTTTAATAAGTCCATATCAAAAACATGATTATATAAAGAATATTTGTATTGAATTATCTAAAAAATATAATATAGAGTTTTTGTATATAGATTTTAGAGATTTGTTTAAAGAAGGAAAAAAGAAGGCTAGAGAATTAGATATATATATGCAAAAATATTGTGGTTGTATATTTAGTGAGGCAGATAGATATATGAATAAAAACAAGTAGAAATATTTTTTTCTTTTTGTTATACTTAATAAATAATTAGTAGGTGGGGAAGTGAGAAAATGAAATTAAAATCAAATTTCTTTTATACTCTAAGAGAAGATGTTAAAGATGAAGATTCAAGAAGCGGTAATTTGCTTGTTAGAAGCGGAATGATCAAAAAAAGTTCTGCTGGTGTTTATGTGTATTTACCTTTTGGCTTTAAGGTAATAAAAAACATAGAAAATATTATTAGGGATGAGATGAATAAGACTGGAGCTTCTGAGTTGTTAATGCCTGTTTTAATACCTGAAGAAGTATATGAAAAATCAGGAAGAAAAACTTCTTTTGGAAGTAGTATTTTCACATCAAAAGATAGATATGATAGAAACTATATATTAGGGCCTACTCATGAAGAACTTTTTACAATTGCATCAAGTATGAAAATAAAATCATATAAAGATATGCCTTTTAATTTATATCAATTTGAAACAAAGTTTAGAGATGAAGCTAGACCAAGATATGGATTAATAAGAGTAAGAGAGTTTATTATGAAAGATGCATATTCATTTGATAGAGATTTGAATGGTTTAGATGAATCTTATAATAAAATGTTTAATGCATATAAAAATATTTTTGATAGATTAAATCTAGATTATAAAATTGTAACTGCAGACACTGGTGTTATGGGTGGATTGTTATCAGAAGAATTTCAAGCTGTTACAGATATTGGTGAAGATATATTGGTGCTATGTGAAAGTTGTGATTATGCATCAAATATAGAAGTTAGTAAATGTATAACAGAAATAAAAGAAAATAATGAAGAATTAAAAGAATTAGTTGAAATTCATACTCCAAATGCTGGTAAAATAAAAGATCTTGTTAATGAATATAATTTAAATACAAGTAATATGGCAAAGTGTATTATATATAAAGTTGATAATGAATTTATTCTTGTAATGACAAGAAGTGATGATGAGATAAATGAAGTTAAAATTCAAAAGTTATTTAATGCTACTGAAGTTGTATTGGCAGATGAAGAAGATATAAAGAAGATTACTAATGCAAATGTTGGTTTTGCAGGTCCTATAGGATTAGATATAAAAATAGTAGCGGATAATAGATTAAAGAATATGAAAAATTTCTTAGTTGGTGCTAATAAGAGTGATTATCATTTTATAAATGCAAATATTGATAGGGATTTTAAAATTGATATTTATGCTGATGTTAGAAATATAAAAGAGAATGACATATGTCCAAAATGCGGAGGGAATATCTATTTTAAAAAAGGTATAGAAGTAGGAAATACATTTAAACTAGGAACAAAATATTCTGATGCATTAAATCTTAAGTATTTAGATCAAGATAACAAATTAAATAGTGTTGTTATGGGTTCTTATGGTATTGGACTTGGTAGATGTATGGCGGCAATAGTAGAACAGAGTAATGATGAAAAAGGAATTATATGGCCTGAA